>NZ_PSXZ01000027.1:0-34493 GCF_002931375.1 Pseudoclavibacter sp. RFBJ3
ACGACCACAAGTCAGCCCTGGGCGCCGGAGGGGCAGCGAGGGCCAGCGCGAGCGCGAGGGCGAGGGGGCTGGAGGCAGGGCGGCGGCTGAGGCGTCGAGTCGGTCGCGGGTCGAGAGGCGCGAGTCGAGAGGCGGGAGTTGAGAGCCGCGGGTCGAGAGGCGCGAGTCGGTCGCGAGTCGAGAGGCGCGGGTCGAGACGCGCGAGTCGGGAGGTCGGATTCGGGGTTCGCGAGCTGGGGATCGGGATCGGGATCGGGATTCCGGATTCGGGGTTCGCGAGCCGGGCTTCGGGATCGCGGGTCGGGGCTCGGGAGACTGCAACGGTATGGCCGTGGACGCAGGCGGTCGGGCCGTCGAAGCTCTGGCGTCAGCCGCGCCGAAGCTCAGGCGTCTGCTGCGCGGAAGATCAGGCGTCTGCCGCGTCGAGGCCGTCGAGGTAGGCGTCGGTGGTGCGTTTCTGCGCGGCGCGAGCGTCTGCCTCGTCCGAGCCGGCAGCGATGGAGGCATCCGCCCACGATTCGGCGCTCAGCATGAGGAAGCTCCGCGCGTCGTCGCCCCGCACCCACGAGGTTGTCTCGAGGGGAACGGTCGCGCCAGCCTCGAGGTGGTGGGCGAGGCTCGCGAAGCTCAGGTCCCAGCCGACTCCGGTCGCGCCGACGCCGAACTTGGGCCACGTCTCCTCGTCGGTCGGGGAGTGGTGTTCGAGGGTGAGCGTGGCGTGGGCCTCGTCGACCTTCGTGAAGTGGGCCTCGATGTGCGTGTGCTCGCCGTCGTACTCCCAGGTCAGCGTGAACGAGTCCGGGGCGTGGCAGCCGGTGATGTGCCCGTGCGCGTTGTCCTGGATCTGGTAGGTGCCGCCCTGGCGCAGGCTGCCGTCGACGGGCGCGAACCACTGGGCGAGGCGGGCGATCTCGGTGGCCGCCGACCACAGCGAGCTGCGCTTCGCGGCGAACGTCTGCGTGAGGGTGATTACGAAGCCGTCGTGGCCGTCGAGTTCCTGCATCCGCACCGAACGGGTGACGGCGGCCAGCTGGGTGGCGCTGTCGAAGGTCGATGTGCTGGTAGAGGTGGGCGCCTTCGTCATGTGCCCTCCTTCTGTGTCGGTGCTGGGTTGGGATGCGGTGCTGGGGCAGCGTGCCGGTGCCGCGTGCGTGGGGCGGCGTGTGCGCGCGTTCCTAGCGTCGCACTTCGGCGTTCACCTTGGCAGGCCCCGCGCGGGGTTGCCTGTGACGATTACGTGAAGTTGCGGTTGCGGACGTGCGACGACGCTCCGCGTTGGCGGGTCAGGGGACGCGAACCGCCTGGGTGGCGGCGGTCTCACCCTTCCAGGGGAGCAGGAAGAGGGCGAGGAGCCCGGCGATGATGGTGAGGCCACCGACCATCCAGATGACGCCCGGCCAGTCGAAGTGCTGGAAGAAGACGCCGCCGAGGAACCCGAAGAGGCTTGAACCGCCGTAGTAGCCGAGGTTGTAGAGCGCGGTTGCCTGGGCGCGGCCGCGGGTCGGGTAGGCGCCTGCCCAGCCGACGGCGACGGAGTGCGCGCCGAAGAAGGCGGCCGTGAAGATCGCGAGGCCGGTGATGACGAGCCACAGCTGCGGTGCGAGGGTGAGCGCGAGGCCGCCGAGGGAGACGGCCGTGGATGCGAGGAGCACGACCTTGCGTCCGTGACGGCCGGCGAGGCGCGCGATGAAGGGCGAGGAGAACGAGCCGGCGAGGTAGGTGACGAAGACGAGCGACACGAGCCAGACGGGGAGGAAGTAGGGCGATTGCGTGAGGTGGAAGCCGAGGAAGTTGTAGACGGCGACGAATCCGCCCATGAGGAAGAAGCCCTGCGCGAAGAGGCCGAGCATCCTGGTGCTGGAGAGGTGTGCGGCGATGGCCTTCCATGCTCGCCCGATGCTCGCGCCGAGGGTTCCGCCCGCGTGCTTGGCGAGCGGGGCGAACCCGCGCGGCTTGGGGATGAGCCAGATGAAGAGCACCGCCATGGCGACGGAGATGAGGGACACGGTGAGGAGGCCCAGCCGCCAGTCGAGGAGCTCGGCGACGGGGGTCGGCACGATGCGGCCACCGAGGCCACCGAGAGTGTTGCCGGCGACGAAGGTGCCGGCTGCTCCTGCAGCGGCCGTGGGGTGCAGCTCCTCGTTGAGGTAGGCGATGGCGCAGGCGGGGACGCCGCCGAGCGCGAGCCCCTCGAGGAGGCGCAGCGCGAGGGCCAGTTCGAAGCTCGGCATGAGGATCATGAGCAGACCGAGCACGGTGGCGCTCGAGATGGAGATCGTGATGGCCCGGACGCGCCCCATCCGGTCGGCTGCTATCGACCAGGGCAGGACGGAGATGGCGACGCCGAGGGTGCCCATCGACACCATGAGCGCCGCCGTCGCGGGGTCGATCGCGAAGGTCGTCGAGATCTCGGGCAGCAGCGCCTGTGGGGCGTAGAGCTGCGCGAACGTCGCGAACCCCGCGCAGAGCATCGCGAGTTGAATGCGTCGGTAGTCGCGGGACCCGCCGAGGTGTCCGAGCCAGGGGTTGCCGGTGGATGGGTGCTTCGGGGTGCTGGCGCGGTCAGGGGTCACTCGTTCGAGGGTACTCCGGGGGTTTCGTCCGAGCATTGTGCGTCTGCATGGGTGCGCGCGGATCGTTCGTGGTCTTGCCCGAAATGACGGGCGACCCGCCGGGTTTGCGGTGCGCCAGGGTCGTGTGTAAGCTATCCCCTGGTCAATCGCGCAAGCGAAAGACTGGGCGCCCGTAGCTCAACGGATAGAGCATCTGACTACGGATCAGAAGGTTAGGGGTTCGAATCCCTTCGGGCGCACGGTACCAGAGCTTCCAAGCTCGAGTACGAAGCTCTGTGTTGAGACAGATGCAGGAAAGGCTCGCGAAAGCGGGCCTTTTTTGTTTGCCGTCGTGGGGCCGTCTCAGTCGCTCGAGGACGGAGAGCGTCGTGCGGCGCGGTTGGCTGACGCGTCCGCGCGTGCGATGCGCACGAGGGCGATCAGGCCAAGGACAAGCAGCACGAGCGCGCTCGCGGGCGCCAGCATGAGGCCGGTGTAGCCGAGGCCCACGAGGAACTCGGCAGTGCCCGGGCCGGCCGTGTCCGGGTGGGCAGCCGCGAGGGCGCCGGCAGGACCGAAGGCGGCGGCAGTCGCGAGGGCGGCGAGGCTGAGCCCCAGCACGACGGTGACGATGGCGAGCGCACGCTTCATGCTCTCGAGCCTCCCACACGAGACTCCCAAGCGAGCCTCCCAAGCGAGCCGCCGAGCGCCGCCGAGCCTCCCAAGCGAGCCTCCCAAGCGAGCCTCCCAAGCGAGCCTTCCGCTCGAGCCGGAGGAGGTGTCCGAGTACTTCCCGTGGTGCCCCGGATTCGGTAGCGTTCCCTCATGATCATCGTGACGACCAATGACGTTCCCGGCACATCCATCTCGAGCGTCATCGGCGAGGTCTCGGGCCTCACTGTGCGCTCGCGGAACATCGGTGCGCAGTTCGCGGCCGGTTTCAAGTCGCTCGGCGGCGGTGAGCTGAAGGGCCTCACGACGCAGCTCGAGCAGGCCCGGGCGGAAGCCGTCGCTCGCCTCAAGGCGGCAGCGGAGGCGGCCGGAGCGAACGCCGTCGTCGCGATGCGCTACGACTCGAACGAGATCGATCAGAACTACCAGGAGATCGTCGCCTACGGCACGGCCGTCGTCATCGCCTGAGCCTGAGCCTGAGCCTGAGTGAAACCCGGCCAGCACCTCGCGCGAATCGCCTGCCCGCTACGCGCGGCCCTTGAGGATGAGGTTCCAGTAGACCCACGGCAGCACGCGTCGGTCGAAGACCCAGGTGAGCCGACGCTCGCGCGCGAGTCCCTTCCAGAAGGGGATACTCGGGCGCTGCTGCCCGTCGGCGTCGAACTCCGCGAAGACCACGCTCGAGCGTGAGACCGTGAACGGGGCGACGGTGTAGCCGTCGTACTCGCTCCGCGCGCCGTTTCCGCCGAGCACGCCGACGAGGTTCTCGGCGAGGGCCTTCGTCTGCTTCCGCAGTGCCCCGCCGGAGCGCTGGCTTCCCGAGACGGCGGCGTCGCCGAGCGACCACACGTTCGGGTGGCGCCGGTGCTGCAGGGTGCGCCCGTCCACGTCGACGAATCCACCCTCGCTGTCGGTCAGGGGCACCGCCGCGGCGAGACCCGCCTCGGCGATCCAGGCGGGAGCCCGTTGCGGGGGTTCCACGACGAGGGCGTCGTAGTGGATGCGCTCGGGCTCGCCTTCGACGCCGGCCGTGGTGCCGAGAGTCGCCCTGCCGATGACCGCGGTGCTGCTGTCGGCGATCACCTCGTTGAGCCGCGATTCGCGGCGCACCTCGATGCCGTATTCGGCGACCTTGCGCTCGAGTTCCGCGTCGATCTCCGGCACACCGAGCGGCGTCGCGTCCGGCAGCACCAGCACGACCCGAATGCGGTCGAGCACGCCCCGTGCGCGCCAGTAGTCGCACGCCAGGTACATGGGCTTCTGGATGGCGCCGGCGAACGAGGCAGGCTCGGGGGCCTGCACGAACACGGCGGTGCCGTCCCGCAGGTCGCGGAGAAGGTGCGAGGTCTTGTCGGCGAGCCCGATCTCATAGCTGGATGCGACGCGCGGCGACTGCAGGGCTGCGCGCAGGCCGGGGATCGCATCCCAGTCCTGCACGATGCCCGGGCAGACGATGAGGTGCTCGTAGCCGACTCGTCGGCCGGATTCGAGGACCAGCGATGAGGTCTCGGGGTCGACGGAGGCGACGGCGTCGCGGAGGAGCGTCACTCCCGTCGGCATGACGTCGGCCTGCGGTCGAGTCGCCTGGCTCGCCTTCGCGGTGCCGCCGGCGACGTGCGAGAGCATGGGCTGGTAGACGTGGTTGACGCGCGGCTCGATGACGGTGATGTCGGGGATGCCGGCTCGCTGCAGTCGGCCCGCGACGGAGAGGCCCGCGTTTCCGCCGCCGATGACGAGCACGCGGTACGTGGTGAGCGTGGGCTGCTGTGTCGGCTGTTTCGCTGCCTGCTGCGCAGACTGCTTCGTTGGCTGGGCGTCGCCGTTCGAGGTGGTGGTCATCAGAGCGACGCTAGCCGCCGGACGGCGTCGCGGACCCGTGACCGGGGCATGGTCACGCAACTCCCAGCCTGCTGCCACGCTCAGGAAACAGCATCGTCAAAACATGCGGGTCGCTGCCGGGCGCCGGGCGCCGGCCGCCGGCCCACCCCAGCCCACTCCAGGCCTACGCCCGGCCGAGCCACCAATCGGGGGAGGCAGCGATGATCGTGCGGGCTGCCGCATCCACGTCGTCGACCTCCCCGGACCGGAGCCACTCCTCGATGGCGCTGACGGTGCCTCCGCCGGCGTAGGCGATGAGGAGGCGCGCGTGGCGTTCGCGGTCGATGCCGGGCTGGGCTGTCGGCGCGATCTCGGGGTGGCGGTCGAGGTGCGTGCGGAGGCCGGTCTCGATGCGGTCGACGAGGGTGTCGCGGACGGCCCCGGTGAGTCGCGGCGACATGGCGTTGCGGTAGATCTTCGCGTGGCGAGCAACGTGCCGCAGGAGCTCGCGCTCCGGTTCGTCGAAGACGCTGAGCTCGCTGCCGCTGCTGGCCGGCAGTGATTCGAGGGGTGCCATGAGGGTGTCGATCTCCTCGCCAAGGAACGCCGCGAGGAGGTGCTCTGGCGTCGCCGCGTGCCGGTAGAAGGTGTCGCGGGTGATGCTGGCGACTCTGGCGACTTGCGCCACGGTGACATCGGCGATGGGCTGCGCGGCCGCGAGCTCGTAGATCGCCGCGCGGAGGGCGGCGCGTGTTCGTGCCTGACGCGGATCCATCCGCCCACCCTATGGGCTGAAGGGTGGGTCCACAGCAAACTATCTGACAGGTGCCTGATAACCGGCGTACGCTGGAAACGCACGCCAACGACGGCGGGCAGAACGGAGTGAGCAATGTCGCAAGCAGCAGACAGGACGGCAACCGGCGCGGGCCGATTCGCCGGCAAGGTCGCGATCGTCACGGGAGGCGTCTCGGGCATCGGGGTGAAGATCACGGAGCGCCTCGTCGCCGAAGGCGCCAGCGTCGTCGTCGCCGACATCAACGCCGAGCTCGTCGCCGCAGCAGGCGAGACCTTCGGCGGCGATGTCATCGGCCGCCGCACCGACGTGACCGACGAGGACGACTTCGCAGGTCTGATCGCCGAGACGGTCGAGAAGTTCGGCACGCTGGACGCGCTCTTCAACGTCGCGGGAGGCTCCCGCTCGGGCACGCTCACCGACATCTCGTTCGCCGACTGGGACTTCACGGTCCGCCTCAACCTCTACAGCGCCTTCAACGGCACCCGCCTCGCGGCCCGCCAGTTCCTCGCCGAGGGCAAGCCTGGGGCGATCGTCAACGTCGCCTCCCTCAACTCGCTCGTGCCGATGCACTTCGGTGTCGGGTACACGGCTTCCAAGGCCGCGGCCGTCATGCTCACGAAGCAGGCGGCGCTCGAGCTCGGCGAGCACGGCATCCGCGTGAACGCCGTCTCGCCCGGCCTCGTCGCGACCCCGCTCACGAAGGGCCTCACCGACATTCCCGGCGTGCAGGAGGCGTACGACGAGCGCATCCCCTTCCGCCGCGCGGCGCAGCCGGAGGAGATCGCGTCGGCCGCGCTGTTCCTCGCGAGCGATGACGCCTCCTACATCTCCGGCGACAACCTGGTCGTCGACGGTGCCTGGTCGACGACCGGCTACCCCGACCTGCGGAAGTTCCTCGCATGAAGGCCGCGGTGTTCCACGGCAAGGAGGACGTGCGCGTCGAGGAGGTCGCCGACCCCACGCCGGGTCCGGGCCAGGTGAAGCTGCGCAACGCGTACGCCGGCATCTGCGGCTCCGATCTGCACGTCTACTACGCGCCGGAGAGCTCGGGCCTCGACTTCGAGCATCCGCACCCCGTCACGGGTTCGCTGCCGCCGCAGATCCTGGGCCACGAGTTCTCCGGAACCGTCGTCGAGCTCGGCGACGGCGTCGACTCGGTGCAGCTCGGCGACCGCGTCGCGGTGTGGCCGATCTACGCGTGCGGCGAGTGCGCGGCCTGCCGTCGCGGCAAGCCGAACGTGTGCACGAAGATCGGCTTCCACGGCCTCTCCTCCCACGGTGGGGGCATGGCCGAGTTCACGACGGTGGATGCGAGCAAGCTGCACGTGCTGCCCGAGAACGTCGACCTGCGCCTCGGGGCGCTCGTCGAGCCGATGGCGGTCGCATGGCACGCGGTCGAGCAGAGCGGCGTGCAGGCTGGGCAGACGGCGCTCATCTCGGGTGCCGGCCCGATCGGCATCGGCGTGTGGTTCGCGTTGCGCGCCAAGGGCGTCGAGACGGTCATCGTGTCCGAGCCGAGCGAGGGTCGCCGGTCTGCGATCGCCGGGGTCGGAGCGGCGAACCTCGTCGACCCGACGACGGAGGACCTCTCGGCTCGGGTTGCTGAGATCACTGGCGGGGATGGCGTGGATGTCGCCTTCGACGCTGCCGGAGTCGGGCCAGCTGTCGCGGCCTCGCTCGCGAACCTGACTCCCGGTGGGCGCGTCGTGGTCGTCGCCATCCACGAGCGGCCCATGGATTTCCTGCCGACGCAGCTCGTCATGGGCGAGACGGCGATCGTGGGCACCCTCGCCTACCTGCAGAGCGACTTCGACGCGGTCATCGCCGCGATGGCGGCTGGCGGATACACGGCTGACGGCTGGGTCGACGACGTCGCCGTCGACGACGTGGTCGGGGCGATCGAGAGCCTCCGCGCGGGCAAGGGCATGAAGGTGCTCGTGCGGGCTTAGCGTTCGTGCGGGCCTGATCTTCGTGCGGGCCTGATCTTCGTGTGGGCCTGGCCGGAGCGCCGGGAGCCGCGTCGCTACCCGCCGTGCACCCGAACGGTGCTCGGCGGGTTCGCGGCGAGCTTCGAGGCCGGGCGCACGGGGCGACGCTCGAGGTTGCCGCCGCAGTTCGGGCACGCCCGACCCTCGAACGTGGCCGCGCAGTCGCCGCACCACGTGCACTCGAAGGTGCAGATGTAGGCCTCAGCGTGCGGGGGCAGGTCGACGTCGCAGCGTTCGCAGTTCGGGCGCAGCTCGAGGGCCATCAGGCGAGTCCGTTTTTCTCGGCGAACGGGTCCCAGCTCGCGTCCGTGTGCACGTCGAGTTCGGCGGCGTCGCTGACCCTCGCCGCGACGTCAGCGCCGTGGATCGAGGCGATGATGGCGGCGGTCATGTCCATCCCCGCGGCCACCCCGGAGGAAGTCCACCGGTTTCCGTCCTCGACCCAACGCGCCTGCGGGATCCACTCGACCGAGGTGCCGTGCGACGCCGCCCAGGCGAACGCCCGCTTGTTGGAGGTGGCCCGGAACCCGTCGAGCAGACCGGCCGCCGCGAGCAGCGCGGAACCCGTGCAGACGGACGTCACGAGGCGCGCATCCGCCGCCCACTCAGCGAGCCAGCCGAGGAACCCGGCGTCGACGGCGAGGGCGCGCGTGCCCTGCCCACCGGGGACGAGCACGATGTCGGGCCGCGTGGCGTCGGCGAAGCCGCTGGTCGCGATGACCTCGGGTCCCTGCGAGCTGCGCACCGGCCCAGCGTGCGGTGCGATCAGCTCGACGTCGAAGAGCGACGGGTCGAGCCGGAACAGCTCCACCGGGCCGAACACGTCGAGGAGCTCGAACCCCTCGAACAGGACGACGGAGATGCGACGCTTCGCTTCAGGCATGTCCGCATTCTCGCAGGAGGACGATCGTTCTGCGCTGGATTGCGGCGTTCGGCGATAGTTGCCCTGTGACGAGCCGCCTGCGAGGGAAATGTCCGAGTCGGGATATCTCCGAGACGGGGCCGCCGAGCGTGGACTCCTCCGAGCAGGTTCGTCTCTGAGCAGGGTCGTCTAGGAGCAGGTTCGTCTACGAGAAGAGCGGTGACGCTGGGCTTTCGCTGACACTCGCGACGAAGCTGGTGAGCAGCTCGCGGTCGCTCGCTGCGCTGCGATTCGCGTGGTCCGCCCCGAAGAGCAGATGCAGGGTGCGCACCTCGCGTCCCGTCTGCTCGTCGAACTTGATCTCGTCGACCGCTTCCCGCACGGACCAGCTCGTGGACCGCGCCGACATGTGGCCCGCGCGGCCGAACGTGTACGCGGCCGCGAGGTTCGCGAAGAACAGCCAGTCGTCGCCGGCCACCTTCACCGCGTACCCGCGCTCACGCGTCCACGTGTCGCCGGACCTCGGCCTCGGCAGAGAGTCGGCCTCCACGATGTGGTCGTAGTCGGCTTCGGATGTGCGGCTTCCGCCTGCAACTCGGCACATGGGACCCCCCCGGAATCGATGTCGATGCCGTGGACTCTATGCTCCTCGCGAGCCTTCCGGAACGTGCTGCCGGGTCTCTCCCGCATAGCCTGCGCAACAACGCGAAAGCGGCCAGGCCCGGTGCCCGCGTGCCTCCCCCTCCACGCCCCGCTCGGCGAGTCGCCTCACGCCCCGCTCGCCGAGTCGAGAAGTGAGTTGTGGTCGTCAAGCGATGGCCTGAGCGACCACAAGTCGGCCCTGGGCATCTCGGCGGACGCTCAAGTGCTTCCGCCAGCATTGCCCGCATGAGCGATTCCACCAAGACCCAGCCCGCCGGCGACCTGCCCAGCGAGGCGATCGACTTCGCCGACCTCAACTTCAAGCTCGCCGTCATCCAGGAGCTGATGTACGAGCAGGAGCTGCTGACCCCGCAGTTCGTGCTCGCGGATTTTCTCGAAGAGCACGTCGACCGCGAGATCGACCTCTCGCAGGAGATCACCGAGCCGATCCCCGAGGTGCTCGAGTACTTCCGCTCGCTGCCCGTGCCCAGCGAATACGCGCCGAGCGTCGAGGAGCTCTTCCAGGATGGCGGGAATGACATCTATCTGGAGATCGCCCCGCAGTGGGGCGGCGACGACTCCACCTTCGATATCGCCGACTTCACCGACACGCGCCACTTCCCGAACCTCACGTCGATGACCCTGCTCGGGGTCGACGACGAGGTCATCGAGGGGCTCCGTCGGAAAGGCATCGACGCGCAGCTGCTCTGAGGGGCAGGCGGTGCGCGCCGGTGGATGAGCCCAGGCCTGCGCGCACCGGTGGATGAGCGTCGGTCGGCGGGTGTCCGCCAGCGCGCGTCTGCCGCTTTGCATCGGTCGGTGAGGGCCGCCCGGTGCGCACGGGCGGATCAGCCTCGAGTCCTGCCCGCCGGTCAGCGCACGGCGAGGAGGATCTTGCCGATGTGCTCGCCGGACTCCATGCGCTGGTGTGCTCGATGCGTGAAGTCGAGGGTCTCGACGGTGTCGAGGAGGGGGCGCACCTTGCCGGCCTCGACGAGCGGCCACACGTGCTCGCGCACCTGCGCGATGATCGCACGCCGCTCTTCCAGGGGGCGGGCGCGCAGGGTCGTGCCCCAGATGCGGCCGCGCTTCTGCATGAGGCGGCCGACGTTGATGGTCGCTTCGTTGCCGCCCTGCGCCGCGATGACCATGATCCGGCCGCCGGTGGCGAGCGCGTTGACGTCTCGGGCGAGGTAGTCGCCGCCGATCATGTCGAGCACGACGTCGACGCCGCGGCCTCCCGTGGCTTGCGCGATGACGTCGACGAAGTCCTCGTCGCGGTAGTTGATGCCTCGGGTCGCGCCGAGCTGCTCCGTCATGGCGACCTTCTCTGGCGTGCCGGCGGTGGCGTAGACGGTCACTCCGAGGGCGGTCGCGAGCTGGATGGCGATCGTGCCGACCCCGCTCGTGCCGCCGTGCACGAGGAGCGTCTCGCCAGCTTCGAGGCCAGCGCTCATGAAGAGGTTCGACCAGACGGTCGCGACGGCTTCCGGGAGGCCGGCGGCTTCGACGAGGTCGACTCGCCGCGGCTTGGGGAGCACGAGGCCCTCGTCGACCGCGACCCGGTCGGCGTAGCCGCCGCCGGGGAGGAGCGCGACGACGTAGTCTCCGACCTTCCAGGCGGTCACGGATGCTCCGATCTCGACGACGGTTCCACTCACCTCGAGACCTGGCCAGGCCGGGGCACCATCGGGGGAGGGGTACCTGCCTTCGCGCTGCGCGACGTCGGCGCGATTCACGCCGGCAGCTGCCACGTCGATGATGACCTCGAACGGCCCGGGGGTCGGCTCGTCGACGTCGGAGAGGACGAGGGCGCCTGGCCCGCCGGGGGTAGGAACCGTGATTGCACGCATGCTGGTCAGTGTTTCACGCGGACGTGTACCCTCCGTCTCATGTCAGGGCCAGTGCACGATCCAGAGCGGCTGCGGGGCGTGACCCGCCCGGAGCTGAGCGTGCTCGCCCGCGTGCGCGCCGCATCCGCCGCCCTCGGCCCGAGTGAGCGCAAGGTCGCGCACATGGTGCTCGCCAGGCCGGATGAGATCGTGGAGTGGTCGACGGCGGAGCTCGCGGACGCCGCGGGCACGTCGACGGCCACGGTCATCCGCGCCTGCCAGAGCCTCGGGTTCCGCGGCTTCCAGCATCTCCGCCTCGACCTCGCGCGATCGGCGCCGCTCGCCCCGCGGGAGCAGGGGACCGTGCGAGAGGCGAGCACGTTCGACGATGCAGTCGACGCGGTCCGGCTCGCGCAGGAGAGCGTCGACCCTGAGCGCATCGTCGCGGCTGTCGCGGCGCTCCGGGGCGCCCGCCGCGTCGTGCTCGTCGGCAGCGGCTTCTCGGGGCCCCCGCTGCAGGACTTCGCGATGCGCCTGAGCACGCTCGGTCACTCCGTCGAGGCTCCTGTGGATGCGCTCGCGCAGCAGTTCGCGGTGCGCTCGCTCTCGAGCGGCGACGTGTGCCTCGCCCTCAGCTACTCCGGTGCGAACGTGCAGTCGCTGCGGGCAGCCGAGGCTGCGAGTGCGCAGGGCGCCACCGTGGTGCTGGTCACGAGCTACGCGCGCTCGCCGCTCGGACGGGTCGCCGACGTGGTCGTGACGACCGGACCCGCGGGCACCGCCCACGACATCGATCCGTTCCTCGCGCGGCTCGGCCACACGATCGTGCTCCACGCGTTCCACTCTGCGCTGTCGGAGCTCATCGGCGGCGACGAGGTCGTCGGCATGCGGCACGTCGTGGCCGACGCGCTCTCGGAAGACTGACCTCCGAGGACTGACGTGCGAGTCCTGGCCTGCGACAACTGGCCTCCGAGGACGGATCTGCGAAGGCTGATCTCCGACGACTGGTCTGCGAGGACTTGCCTGCGGGGCTGGCCTGCGAGGTGCGCTCGCACCCGCAATCCCGGCGCATGCCAGCCCTCTCGCGTCGCCGTCTCCTGCGCCGCGCCCTCTCGCGTCGAGCCCTCTCGCGTCGCGGTCTCCCACGCCGCGTCGTGCCGGCTAGGGGCCCAAAGGGGTGGAGCGGATGTGTGGAGTCGCTTCGTGCGGGGTTTTCACAACCGTGATGGGTTCTGCGGAGGCGCGTGCGGGGTTTCAGTGACTGGTGATGGGTAAAAACCCATCACGGATGCGAAAAGCCCGCACGGCCCGGGCGGCGGGGACGGGGACGTAGGCGGGGACGGGCGCGTAGAGCGGGACGGGACGGGGCTCAGGCCGCGCCGCGCCGGGTCGCGCTGGCTGGGTCATGGCGGCTGGGTCCCGAGGGGTGGAGTGGATGCGTGGAGTCAAGCTGTGGAGTCGATGCGTGGAGTCGCTTCGTGCGGGGTTTTCGCCACCGTGATGGGTTCTGCGGAGGCGCGTGCGGGGTTTCGGTGACTGGTGATGGGTAAAAACCCATCACGGATGCGAAAAGCCCGCACGGCCCGGGTGGCGGGGACGGGGACGTAGGCGGGGACGGGCGCGTAGAGCGGGACGGGACGGGGCTCAGGCCGCGCCGCGCCGGGTCGCGCCGGCTGGGTCATGGCGGCCGGGTCCCGAGGGGTGGAGTGGATGCGTGGAGTCAAGGCGTGCGGGGTTTTCGCAACCGTGATGGGTTCTGCGGATGCGCGTGCGGGGTTTTGGTGACTGGTGATGGGTAAAAACCCATCACGGTTGCGAAAAGCCCGCACATCCCATTGGTTGTGGACGTGGACGTGGACGTGGACGTGGACGTAGACGCAGACGGAAGCGGGGACGCGGACACGGACCTAGGCGGGGAGCAGCCCACGCCGCGCCGCCTGAAGCTGTGGAACCACGCCACGCCACGCCACGCCACGCCGCATCGCGCCGCGCCGCGCCGACCCGCGCCGCGCCGCGCCGCGCAACCTGACCGTTCTCCCACGCTTCCGCAGTCCAGCACCTGCGCGCGCGGCGATCTGGCTGGTCGTCCTCCGCCCCTCAGTCCCTTGCGCGCACTCGTCTCCCGGAGTTCATCCGCGCACTCGTCTCCCGGAGTTCATCCGCGCGCTCGACGCTCGTCACCGCGCGTTCACTCTCGCTCGTCACACTCCCGATGTAACAACGTTCCAGGCCCTGCGGAATCAATGTAACGGGCCGGATTTCACGCAACGGGAGGTGCTCGTGAGGGCAATCGAGATCGACGGGCTGTTCAACGCCCGCGCAGCCAGCACGACGTCACCCTGGATCGTGCGCGCCGGATCACCGGATGCGCTCGCCGCCGACGGCGAGGCCGCGCTGCGTGCCCTGGGCGTCTCGCTCATCCTCGACCTCCGCGAGCGCGCCGAGTCCGGCGAGCGCGAGCACGGCGTCCCGGTGCGACAAGTGCCGCTGTACGGCAGTGAGCCGCCCGTCGCGGGACGCCTCGAGGACATCTACGAGACGCTCCTCCGGGGGCGGGGAGGTGCGCTCGCCGAGGCCGTCGCGGTGCTCGCCAACGCGGAACGCGGTGTGCTCGTCCACTGCACTGCCGGCAAGGACCGCACCGGGCTCGTCGTCGCCCTGGCCCAGCTCGTGGGCGGTGCGAGCGAGGCCGACGTGGTGGCCGACTACGTGCTCTCCGGTGTCGAGGTTCGCTCCGTGCGCGAGCCGTACGCGCTCGCCGTCGCCGCCGCCTATCCCGCAGCCCAGCGGGACGAGATCCTCCGCCTGCACCTCGACAGCCCGCCGGAAGCCCTCGAGCATGCGCTCACCATCATCCGCGAGCTCGGTGGCGCCGAAGCGTACCTGCGCCGCCACGGGCTCACCGACGAGCAGGTGCTCGCCCTGCGCAGCAAGGCCGCCCAGGCAGCCTCGGTTCGGTCGTGAGCGCTGACGTGCACGCGAGCACTGCGGCGAACGTGAACACCGACGTGAACGCAGGCACCGCGACGAACGCAGGCGCAGGTGCCGAGGCGACCGGCGCAGCACCGAACCGCACCACGGTGCTCCACCTGAGCGACGTCCACGCCACGGTCGGCGCACCCCTCTACGGGGCGGTCGACGGCATTCGACGGATGCACGCGGCCAGCGACTACGCGAGAGCGGCAGGCGTCACCCCGGAGGTCATCGTGATCAGCGGGGACCTCATCGAACGCCGCAACGAGGGCGCCTACCCGGCGCTTCGCGAGGCGCTCCTCGAGCTCGAAGCGGCGTGGGGCGTGCCTGTGCTCACGGTGCTCGGCAACCACGACGACCGGGACGCGGCGCGCATCCTGCCCGGGCATGCCCTGCCCGACGACACCCTGCCCGACGGCACCCTGCCCACAACTGCCATGCCGCGGGCCGTGCACGTCGGCGCGTGGCGCTTCGTGCTGCTCGACTCGTCTCCCGGGCGCCTGGGCTCGGAGCAGCTCGCGTGGCTCGACGCGGAGCTCGCGCAGCCGTTCGGCTCCGGCTCGATCGTCGTCATGCACCACCCGCCGCTTGGGTCCCCGCTGCCGATGCTCGCCCGCGCCGGGCTCGGCGACGCAGCAGACTTCCTCGACATCGTCGAGGGCACCGACGTCCGGATGATCCTGTCCGGTCACTTCCACCATCCGCTCGCCGCCACGATGCGGGGCGTGCACGTCTCCGTCGGGCCTGCGCTCGCCTACCACCAGGTGATGGACGCAGAACCCGGCACGGTCAGCGGCTTCGACCGCTCGATGTTCTCGCTCGTGCACCTCACGCCGGACGGCGTCAGCGCCTCCAGCGTCGCCGTCGAGCATCCCTCCCCGCTCTTCACCCTCAGCCCTTCCCCCCGCAGACCCGCTCTCCCCTCGAACAGTTAGGTCATCATGAACTCCCTCCGCACCCCAGCCGCGCTCGCGGCCTTCGGCCTCGCCGGCGTCCTCCTCGCCGGCTGCGCGAGCTCCCCGAGCACCGCGGCGAGCGGCGACGCCAGCCCCTCGGCGGCATCCGCGCTCGAAGCCGCCACCATCACCCTCTACACGTCCGAGCCCCAGGAGAAGGCGGATGCGCTCGTCGCGGCGTTCACCGAGATCCACCCGGAGGTCACGGTGGAGGTGTTCCGTGCCGGCACGGGCGACCTCACGACGCGTGTCGCGACCGAGCAGGCCTCGGGTGGCGTGCAGGCGGACGTGTTCCTCGCCGCCGACGCGGGCACCTTCGAGGACTACGCCGCCGACGAGCTGCTGCTGCAGTACTCGCCGACCGACGTCGAGTCGCTCAACCAGGACGTCGTCGACCCCGAGGGCTACTACACGGGCACGCGCATCATCCCGACCGTCATCGCCTACAACACGGGCCTCGTCACCGAGCCGCCGACGTCGTGGGCTGAGCTCACCGACGCCGAGTACGCGAACAAGCTCGTCATGCCGAACCCCGACGTGTCGGGCGCGGCCGCGTACAACGCCGCCGTGTGGCTCGACGCGCCGGCGCTCGGCGAGCAGTGGCTGACGGACCTCGCCGCGAACGAGCCCGTGATCGCCGACAGCAACGGCCCCGTCTCCCAGGCCATCGCGACGGGCGCGCAGCCCGTCGGGATCGTCGTGGACTACCTGGCCCGCGAGCTCGCCGCCCAGGGCTCGCCCATCGCCGTCTCCTACCCGACGGAGGGCGTGCCGTACGTGTCGCAGCCCGTCGGCATTTTCGCGAACACCGAGGAGGAGGCCGCCTCGAAGGCGTTCGTCGACTTCCTCGTGAGCGCGGAGGGCCAGGAGCTCGCCGTCAGCCAGTCGTACCTGCCGGTGCGCGCCGACGTCGGTACCCCGGAGGGTGCCCCGGCGATGGATGAGATCACGATCCTCTCCCCGGAGCTCGAGACCATCCGCGCCAGCCAGGACGCCGCGGTCGAGAAGTTCCGCACGCTGTTCCTGTAGCGAGCACGCTGTCCCTCTCATGAGCACACTCGCAACAACACCCGGGAGCGGTGCCGCTGTCAGCAGCGGCACCGCCTCCGCGGCGCCCCGCTGCTCGGGCCGGGCCACGCTCGACGGGGTGCACGGGCTGTCGCTGGCGCTCTGGGTCGCCGTCGCCGCGGTTGTCCTCGTGCCCATCGGCGCGATCCTCGTGCTCGCGGCCGGCGGGTCCCAGCTGCACGTCCTCTGGCAGGCCGACGTCGTCGAGGCCGCGACGAACAGCCTCGTCTCGGCGGGCGCATCCGCGCTCGGTGCCGTCGCGGTCGGCACGGCGCTCGCGGTGCTGCTCGATCGCACCGACCTCGCCGGCCGTCGCGGCCTGCGTCTCCTCGCGCTCACGCCGCTGCTCGTGCCGCCGTTCGTGGGCGCGATCGCGTGGCTCGGCATCGCGGGCCCGACGAGCCCCGTGAACCTGTGGTGGACGCAGGCGTTCGGCGGCCCGCTCTGGTCGATCTACGGCGCTGACGGAGTCATCCTGCTCCTCACGGTGCACAGCTACCCGATCGCGATGCTCATCGTCTCGGCTGCCCTGCGCCGGGTGCCGTCCGACCTCGAGCAGGCGGCGCGCATCGCCGGGGCCAGCCCGGCACGCAGCGTCTTCACGATCACGGTGCCGCTCCTGCGGCCCGCACTGCTGTCGTCGTTCGTGCTCATCGCCGTCGGCAACCTCGCCGACTTCGGGATCCCCTCCATCATCGGCCTCCCCGAGCAGTACACGACCCTCGCGACGCTCGTCTACCGCTACCTGCAGTCGGGCACCGTGGATGAGCCGCTCGCGGTCGTCGCGACCATCGGGGTCGTCCTGCTGGTGCTCGCCCTCGCGGCGCTTGTCGTCGACTTCGTCATCGGCAGGAGTCGCTGGGAGCTCGACTCGTCGTCGTCGGCGCCGCAGCTCCTGCCGCTCGGGCGGGGGCGCGTCCCCACTTCCGTGGTGACGTGGGTGCTTGTGCTCACCGTCACGGTGCTGCCGCTGCTCGCCCTGCTGCAGCAGTCGCTGCTCCGAGCGCCCGGCCTCGCCTTCACTCCGGAGAACCTGACGCTCGACAACGTCGTGAAGGCCGTGACCTCGGCCAACGCGGTCAAGGGGGCCACGAACTCGGTGATGCTGGCGGTGCTCGCGGGCCTCATCTGCGGGCTCCTCGGCCTCGGCATCGCGGTGCTCGCCACTCGAACGCGGATGCGCGGCAGCGGCCCGCTTCGGGCGCTCGCCATGCTGCCGCAGGCGGTTCCCGGCATCGTCATCGCCGTCGCGTGGCTTGTCCTCGCACCGCACCTCGGCCTCTTCAACACGCCGTGGCTCATCCTGTGCGCCTACATCACGTCGTTCACGGCGCTGGTCGTGCAGGCCGTGGCGGCGCCGCTCGCGAGCACCCCGGCGAGTGCCGAGGAGGCCGCGAGGATCGGCGGAGCCGGGCGGATGCGCGCCCTCTTCGACGTCTCGAGCCGCATGGCGGCGCCCGCCGCGATCTCCGGGGCAGTGCTCGTCGCCGTGACCGCGGTGCGCGAGCTGACGCTCTCCGTGCTGCTCCTCTCACCGGGGTCGCAGACCCTCGGCGTCGCGATCTTCAACCTGCAGCAGGCGGGGGCATTCAACACGGCGGCTGCGTTGTCGCTCATCGTGGCGCTCCTCGGTGTCGCCGTCATCGGCGTCGCCACGCGGGCGCCGAAGTAGCACCGCTCGGTCTCGCTGACTCCTGCCTCGATCGCGCCTGACTCGCTGGCCACTGCCTCGCTCATCCCTCGCTCCAGTCCCGTGCCGGCTGCGCTCCCAGCGCCAGTCGCTCTCCCGTCCCGTTCGATCTCCCAGAAGGGCACCCCGTGGCATCCGTCACCCTCGACTCAGTCTCCGTCCGCTTCCCGAGCGGCACCGTCGGCCTCGAAGACATCGACCTCGCGCTGCGTGACGGCGAGTTCCTTGCGCTCGTCGGGCCTTCGGGGTCAGGCAAGACGACGCTCCTGCGCACGATCGCAGGGTTCCAGGCACCCACCACGGGGCAGGTGAGCATCGGCGATCGGGTGGTTGCGGGGCCCGGGGCGACGGTGCCGCCGGAGGCTCGCGAGCTCGGCATGGTGTTCCAGCAGCACGCGGTATGGCCGCACTGGAACGTCGGACGCAACGTCGACTATCCGCTGCGCCGCGCGCGGGTCGCGAAGGCGGAGCGCATCCGCCGTGTCGACGAGGTGCTCGACATGGTGGGCCTCTCGGGGTTTGCGAAGCGCAACCCGGCGACGCTCTCCGGCGGGCAACGCCAGCGTGTGGCGATCGCGCGCGCTCTCGTGGCGCGACCGCGGGTGCTGCTGCTCGACGAGGCGCTGTCCGCGCTGGACGAGCCGCTGCGGGACAGTCTCCGGCTCGAGCTGCACACCCTCACGCGTGAGCTCGGCCTGACGGTGGTGCACGTCACCCACGACCGCTCCGAGGCCCTCGCCCTCGCCGACCGGGTGGCTGTGCTCGACGGTGGGCGCATCCAGCAGCTCGGCACGCCGGAGGAGCTCGTCACGCGGCCCGCCTCGCCGTTCATCGCGAAGTTCCTCTCCGACGCGACGATCGTCGACGGCGCGATGGTCTCTGGTGCGGCCGGGTTCGCTGCGGATGCGCACCCGCTGCGCGTGGAACAGGCTCGGCTCGACTTCGGGGAGCGGGGCAGTGAGAGTGCGGTGCAGGCGGCGATCCTCCCGAGCGATGTCGAGGTAGAGGTGCAGGTCGAGGTCCAGGGGGCCGAGGCCAGCCGAGACGATGCTGCCCTCGCGACGGTCAGGTCGGCGCTCTTCACTACGGAGGGCAGCGACCTCGTGCTCGACTGGGCCGGCCTGCGGCTGCGTGCGCGGACGCGCGGAGTTCGCCCCAGGGTCGGCGACCTGGTCGTCGTGCGTATCGCGCGGGCCCGCGTCTACGGCGTAGCCCCGGAGCCTGCTGCCGCCGACCCCGGCGCCAGCACGGACGCTCGCTCGGATGCTCGAACTTCCGCCGCAGGCACGCTCGTCGGCACGTTCGCGCGGACCTCAGCGTGACGCTCGCCCTCGTGCGGCATGGCCGCACCGCCTGGAACCTGGAGCGTCGGCTGCAGGGGCGCAGCGATATCGCGCTCGACGCGCATGGCGAACTGCAGGCGCACGCCGCCGGTCGGCTCCTGGCGCGGGCGCGGTGGGGGAGCGTGATCACGTCTCCGCTGACGCGCGCGGCGCAGACGGCGGCGATCGTCGGCTCGCACCTCGGCGTTCCCGAACCCGCGGTCGAGCCCGGACTGCTCGAGCGCGACTTCGGTCGGGCTGAGGGGATGCGGGTGGCTGAGGCCGCCGAGCGCTGGCCGGGCGGGGACTACCCCGGTTCGGAGACGGCGGCACAGCTCGCGGAACGGGCGGGCGAGGCCCTCACCGCCCTGCTCGGGGCTCCCGGCACTGCGGTTGTCGTGAGCCACGGCGTCTTCCTCCGGGCAGGGATCGAAGCTGTCACCGGGGCGACGTGCCCGCGCATCCTGAACGGGCAGGTGGTGCTGCTCGAGCCGGCGGCCGGTCGGCCGACGGCGCGCTTCCTCGGGGAATAGCTCGAACCTCGGCGACCGCTCGCCCCCGCCGCCCTGACGATCGGGTCGCGGCGCCCTGGTTACAGTGGATTCCGTGGCCCACGACTCTGCAGCGACCTCCGCCCGCGATCACATGCGGAAGCGCGTCGATGTCCGGTACATCCGCCACGGCGAGGTCCGCGCGCGCGTCTCGACGATCGGCGCCGACGGCGACCGCGCCTTCGTGCTCATCGCGGGCATCGGCGTCGCGTCGAACTACTACGAGAACCTCGCTCCTGGCCTCGGCGAGTTCGGGCCAGTGCACGCCCTCGACCTGCCGGGGTTCGCGGGAGTCCCGTACCCGAAGCGGCCCATGAGCATCCAGCGGTACGCGGCCGTGGTCAGCACCGTCATCGACGAGCTCGGACTCGAGGACCCCGTGCTCGTCGGCCACTCGATGGGAACGCAGGTGGTGTCCGAGCTGGCCTCGCAGCGGCCCGAGCTGAGCACGGTCGTGCTCATCGGGCCCGTCACGAACCCGCGCGAGCGGTCGCTCCCCAAGCTCGCGTTCCGCTTCCTCGAGTCGTCCGCGCGCGAGCCGTTCCGTGTGGCGATGCTCGCCACGGGCGCGTACCTGCTGTGCGGGTTCCGCTGGTTCTCCGCTGTGCTGCCGCGGATGATGCGCTACCGGATCGAGGACGTCCTGCCGCGCATCCAGGCCCACACGCTGCTCATCCGGGGCGAGCACGACTCGCTCGTGCCGCGCCAGTGGCTGCGCGATATGGAAGGCCTCCTGCCTCACGCCTCCACGTGGGAGATCGAGGGTGCCGCGCACTCCGTCATGTACGACCACGCGAAGGGTGTCGCGGAGCTCTGCGTCGACCATGCCAGGGACCCCTTCGACACCCGCGGAGCCGATGGGGCGGGGCGAAGCGGGACGGCTGCGCCCGCCGGTGAGAGTGACGCCGGTTCCGTCGTCGACGCCGAGGACGCCGCAGCGGCGGCCGCCGGCGAACTCGTGCAGCTCGCCGACGAGGATGCCCGCAACCGTCGAGTGCACGTCACCCCGCGCCTCGTGCTGCAGGTGCTGCGCTCGCGGTGGAACGAGTTCTTCGCGAGCGCGGACAACCGCCCGCGGGACATCGCGGAAGCCAAGACCGAACACTTCCGGGCGCAGGTGGAAGCGTTCCGCGACGCTGAGGTGCGCGAGGTGCGCGACGAGCGCGAGACTGGCCAGCCGACGCGTTGACCCGCGTTCCGGCTCGGTGCCGGGCCTGGGGCTGGGGTCAGGCCTGGGGCTGGGTCTGGGCCGGGGGCTACGCCAGCGTCAGGCCCCGGTGCGCCCCGTTGGCTGGGCGGGTCCGAGCACGGCGTCCAGGAGTCGCTGGATGCTGGCCTCGCTCGACTCGGTCCTGCTCAGGGCTCGGAGCAGGAGCGCGCCGATGATGGCCTCGCCGATCTCCTCGAGGCGCGCATCCGGTGCCAGCTGGCCGTGCGCGATGGCGATCTGGAAGCGTTCCGTGAGGGATCGGCTGGCGCCGAGACTCTCGTGGAGTCGCCTGCCGATGTCCTCGTTCTCGACGGATGCGGCGATGAGCGAGCGCACGAGCAGCTCGCCCTGTGGTTGGCCGAGGAGCGCGAGGACTGCGCCGAGCCAGGCCGTGAGGTCGTCCCGAAGCTCGCCCGTGTTGGGCACGGTGAAGCGGTTGGGGAAGAGCTGCCCCTGCAGGAGGCAGTCGGAGACGAGGGCTCCCTTGGAGGGCCACCAGCGGTAGATGGTCTGCTTCGAGACGCCGGCCTCCGAGGCGACTCCCTCCATGGTGAGGCGCTCATAGCCGCGTTCGGCGAAGAGCTTCGACGTGGCTTCGAGGACCGCGACGCGGGCGGCCTCGCTGCGCACCGGGCCCTGCTTGTGGCCGGTGGTCGCGCGTTCCTCGACACCGGCGTCTTGCTTTGACATGACGGCCATCATATTCACAAACTGAGTAGACGAGACGTTGCGTATGATCTAGGGCGGCGCCCCTCGAGCAGTCGGGTCGGTTCGGGCGCCGCAACGAGCGTGCGCGCATGATCCTGCGCGTCGAGAGGATGCTGATGGCCGAACTGCTGTACCGCCTGGGGACCTTCGCGACCCGCCGTGTGTGGGTTGTCGTGGGGGCGTGGCTGGTGATCCTGGGGCTCGCCGTCGGCGGGTTCCTCATCGGCTTCAAGGGGCTCTCGTCGAGCTTCGACGTGCCTGGCACGGCCTCGGGCGAGGTCATCTCGGAACTCGAGGAGCAGCTGCCGGCGTTCGCAGGCGCATCCGGCACCGTCGTGTACTCCACGGAGGACGGGTCGGCGCTGACGGAGGCGCAGCGGGCTGACATCAGCTCCGTGATCGCCGACCGTGGCGACCTCACCGACGTGGCCGATGTCATCGACCCGTTCTCGGCGACGGCCGAGCTGGAGGGCCAGGCGGCGCAGGTCGAGAGCGGCCGCACGCAGATCGCCGACGGGCAGGCGCAGCTCGACGCGGGCCAGGCGCAGCTCGACGGCGGCAAGGCGCAGCTCGACGCGGCGCAGGCGCAGCTGGATGCGGCGAAGCAGCAGCTCGAGGCGGCCGGGAACCCGGCGGCGCAGCTCGAGGCGCTCGAGGCTCAGCAGGCGCAGCTCGACACGCAGGTGCAGGCGATCGCCGATCAGCAGGCCACTCTGGATGCGTCGCAGGCTGAGATCGACACGCAGCTGCAGCAGCTGGAGAACGGCGCGAAGCTCGTCGATCTCTCGGATGGCATCAGCCTCGTCTCGGAGGATGGCTCGACGGCGATCGTCAACGTCTCGTTCACGGAGCCGCGCCTCGAGCTGAGCGAGGACGCGAAGCAGGGCGTCATCGAGTACTTCGAAGCGCACCCCGTCGACGGGGTGAACGTGGCGTTCTCGACGGATATCGCGCAGAGCGTCCCGCAGATCTTCGGCATCGGCGAGGCGATCGGCCTCGTGTTCGCGGCCATCGTGCTGCTCGTGCTGCTCGGGTCGGCGCTCGCCGCATCCCTGCCGATCCTGACGGCGCTCGTGGGCGTCGCGATCGGCGTCGTCAGCGTGCTCGCGTTCTCCGGCGTCGTGCAGATGGCGTCGGTCACCCCTGTCCTGGGCATCATGCTGGGGCTCGCGGTCGGCATCGACTACTCGCTGTTCATCGTGAACCGGCACCGCAAGCAGCTCATGCAGGGCATGGACGTGCGTGAGTCGATCGGGCTCGCGAACGGCACCGCCGGCAACGCGGTCGTGTTCGCCGGGGCGACGGTCATCGTGGCCCTGCTCGCCTTGAACGTGACGGGCATCCCGTTCCTCGGACTCATGGGCACGGCCGGTGCGGTGTGCGTGCTGATCGCGGTGCTCATCGCCGTCACGCTCACGCCTGCGTTGCTGGGAAAGCTCGGGATGCGAGTGCTGAACAAGCGCAGGCGGGCGCACATCCGCAAGCTGCACGGCTCTGGCCCGGAAGGGGCAGCGACCGGCGGTGTCGGCGTCGTGACGGGTCAGGTGCGGGCAGCTCACGCCCAACCGTTGAAGGCCATGCCGACGTGGCGGGCCATCGTGACGGTGCTCGCCGGGGTTGCGGTGCTGCTGACGGTCGCGATTCCCGCGCTGTCGATGCGGGTCGGCCTGCCCGACGGTTCGTCGGAGCCTGAGGAGTCGGCGTCGTACCAGGCGTTCACGATCACCGAGGAGCAGTTCGGGGCCGGCGCGACCGGTCCGCTGCTGGTCACGGCCACGCTTCCCGAGGGGCTCGACGATGCTGGCGTGCTCGACAAGCAGGTGCTCGTCGGCGAGAAGCTCGCCTCGCTCGACGACGTCACCGCGGTCGCCCCGATCGGCGTCTCGGACAACAAGAGCCTCACGGCGTTCCAGGTGATCCCGGCGGAGGGGCCGAACAGCGTCTCCACCGAGCAGCTCGTCGGCGAGCTCCGCGCTCTGCCCGAGATCGAAGACGGCATCACGCTCGGCGTCGCCGGGCAGGCGGCCATCAACATCGACATCTCCGAGGGACTCAACTCGGTGCTGCCCCTCTACATCGCGCTCGTCGTGGGCCTGTCGCTGCTCATCATGATTCTCGTGTTCCGGTCGATCCTCGTGCCGCTCATCGCGACGGGCGGGTTCATCCTGTCGCTGTTCGCGACGTACGGGGCCGTGGTCGCGGTCTTCCAGTGGGGGTGGTTCGCGGACCTCATCGGCTTGCACGCGACGGGGCCGATCCTGAGCTTCCTGCCGGTCATCCTCGTCGGCATCCTGTTCGGGCTCGCCATGGACTACCAGCTGTTCCTCGCCTCCGGGATGCGTGAGGCGTACGTGCACGGGGCTGAGGCGCGGGTCGCTGTCGTGCAGGGCTTCCGGGCCGGCCGAGCCGTCGTGGTCGCCGCGGCGCTCATCATGGTGTCCGTGTTCGGCGGGTTCGTGTTCGCCGAGTCGACCATGATCCGGTCCATCGGGTTCGGGCTCGCGTTCGGTGTGCTCCTCGACGCGTTCATCGTGCGCATGCTCATCATGCCGTCGCTCATGCACCTCCTCGGGAAGTCGGCCTGGTGGCTGCCGAAGTGGCTCGACAAGATCATGCCCAACGTTGATGTCGAAGGCGCCGCGCTGGAACGCAAGCACCCCGCGCACTAGCGGGACAGGTTTACGCACCGAGTTGCTACCCCGCACGCTGACGTTGAAAACGTCGGCGTTGCGGGGTCGCGGCGTTGCGTGAGGCAGCTGTCGATAGCGTGGTCGTGGTCGTGGTCGTGGCTATGGGCGTGGGCTTCAGCGCTCGCGCAGTGCCTCGTCCATGTCGGCCGTCTCAACCGGGCTGCCCGGGCCGTACTTGAGCAGCACGCATCCGCGCCCCGATGCGACGGGCGGTTCGAGGAGGCTCAGCCCGAGCGGTGGTCCATCGTCCGGGAAGAGTCGCTTTCCTGCGCCCAGGACCACCGGATACACCCACAGGTTCAGCACGTCGAAGAGCCCCTCCCGCACCAGCGTCTGGGCGAAGTCGACGCTCCCGATCACGTGGATGCTGTTGTGGCGGTCCCGGAGGGCGGACACCTCCGCCGCAAGATCGGCGCCCACACGATGCGATGCCGCCCAGGGCAAGTCGGGGGTGCCGCGGGACGCCACGTACTTCGGGATCCTGTTGAAGACCGCGGCGATGCCATCGGACGGGCCATCCGCGTAGCGCGGCCAGTACGCCGCGAAGATGTCGTACGTCTTGCGGCCCAGCAGCAGCGCATCCATGGTCCGCACACCACTCTCGACCTGCTCGCCCTCCGCCTCGTCCATGAGCGGCGCCTGCCAACCCCCGAACCTGAACCCACCCTCCGGATCCTCCTCCGGCCCGCCCGGTGCCTGCTGCACCCCGTCCAGGGTCGTGAAGAGGTCGATGATGATCTGACCGGCCATGGCGTCTCCTTTGATCGCAGGTGTGGTCGTCCTGAATTCGCTGAAGCCGTTGAGTTGGCTCAGCCCAGTGAGTTGACTGAGCTCAGTGAGTTGACTCAGCCGTCTCCTTGGTCAGCGTCGTCGGCCTGCTCGATCTTGCGGACGTTGGAGAAGCCGCGGGTGTCATCGCGCTCGTTTCTCCCTCAATGTACGACGAGCTCCAAAGCTCCTCCATGCGAGCTAGGTGGGAATCCGAGGGGCGCTCAGGGACAACAGATGGGATGGGCGCCTGGCTCGGTCACGAGGGATCGTCGGGTCTCAGGCGAGCCAGCCGGGCTCAGAAGGGCGGCGGATCGTCCGACGAGTCCGAACGTTTTCCCCGAGAGCTCTCGGCGCGCAGCTGGTCGCCACCTCCCTCGTCGCCCCGTTGCCCGGTTGGACGAAATTCAGGTTGATCCCGACGCGACGACCCCGACTCGATGGCCGCCTTCTTCGCCGCGCGCTTCCTCCTGAACTCCTCGAGGAAGCCAAGCTTCGGGAACCGCGACCGCAGGTCGTGCTCGTCCTCGTGCCTGGCCTTGTCCTCGTCCTCGTGCCTGTCCTCGTCCCTGTCTTCGCGCTCGCACTCGTGTTCCCCTGGGCAGTGCTCGTGGCGAGCGCGGATCGGGTCGCGAACGTCGCTGACGTCGCCCACTTGTGCTGCGTCGCCCGCGTCCTCAAGGTCGCCGCCACCACCACCAACCTCCTCAAGGTCGCCGCCACCGACCGCGCGCTGAGCAGCGGCGGTGTCGTCGGCGCGGCCAGAGCTGCGTGAGTCGCCGAGGCCCGGAGCGGTCGACGGGAGGGCGACTTGGCCGCCGCTGTCGGTACTGGGTTGGGTGGCGCTCGACTGCTCGCCGCGGTCAGGGTTCGGAAGTGCGGTGAGCCGGCCGAACTGCACTGGGGCGTCGCGGAAGACGAAACCGCTAGGAGATCGCCACTCGTAGACGCCATCGGGCAGCTGTCGTACCTCCCAATCACCGTGGTGCTTGCCCGTGTGGTGGCCTCCACAGAGGTGGCCGAGGTTCGCAAGACTCGTCGGGCCGTCCTCCTCCCAAGCCTTCGTGTGGTCGATGTCGCAGCGGCTCGCCGGCATCATGCATCCCACGAAACGGCAGCGACCATCGCGGACAGCGATTCGGCGGCGCATCGCACTCGTCGGCCGGTACGTATCGATCTCGACCAGCGTGCCCTTGAGGGGATCCGTGAAGATGCGCTCGAACTCGGGCGCCGCGTCGATGAGGCGCCGCACCTCCGCAGTCGGAACAGGGGTGTAGCCGTTCAGAAGGCCAGGACCGGGGTTCCCCCGGCGTGCAGCATCTCCGCGGTCTCCGCGGTCTCCGCGGTCTCCGCGGTCTCCGCGGTCTGTGCGGTCGGGGCTGCCTGGGCTGCCTGTCCGGGCTGCGCCGGCTGTGCCATCGGTGCCGACTGTGCCGTCGGTGCCGACCGTGCCGTCGGTGCCGACCGTGCCGTCTGCGCCGACCGTGCCGTCTGCGCCGTCCGTGCTGGCTGCGGCGTCTCTACCGACTCTGTACCCGGTGGGTGCGAGCAGCGTCTCAGCCGGAATGACGATCGAGATCTTCGCCTTGATCGGAGCCCTGCCCCGCAACTCCTCCGGCGTCGCGCGAAGGAAGCTGTCGGAGAGCACATCCGCGCGCACCTCGTCCAGCGAACGGGGCTCAGACTGCGGATCGTCGCCTCTGCTCCCGGCGTCCAGCGCACTGGCTGGCTCACTATCGCAACCATCGGCGTGGCCGTTGGCAGGGCCTTGGGGGTCTCCGTTGGCTCGCGCCTCGCCTTGACCGTCGGCGTCGTTGCCGGTCGGGTGCGCGTCGGCGCGTTCCTTTGCTGCCCGTCGCTCGCCGTCGCTGATGACGAGCGCCTGCCTTGTCGTTCGGTCGAAGATCGCCACGAGCGTCGCGTAGGAGTCGATGACCGACAGCTCGCCGAGGCCGTCCTCGAGCTGCGAGAGCGTCACCCGTCGGGTACGGCGGGCCCTCTCGAAGCGCTCATCGAGTGACTCCTCGGTCAATTCCTCGGCGACC
Source organism: Pseudoclavibacter sp. RFBJ3 (assembly GCF_002931375.1). Taxonomy (NCBI): domain Bacteria; kingdom Bacillati; phylum Actinomycetota; class Actinomycetes; order Micrococcales; family Microbacteriaceae; genus Pseudoclavibacter; species Pseudoclavibacter sp. RFBJ3. The sequence continues at coordinate 27,144 of NZ_PSXZ01000027.1, forward strand.
CGCTCCGCGAAGGACTTGATTCGACCGGGGGTCGTCGAGACGGCCTTCTCGAGCACCACGCGCGCAAAGTGCTCTCGGCGACGCTCGAGCTCAGCAGGGTCGGGATGCGTGATGCGAAGACCCGCGTCGACGATCACCAGCGCATGCGCGCGGCTGATGGCCCCGGCCTTCATCGCCTCCTGAACGGGCTCGAAACGATTGGCGATCGCATCCGCTCGACCGAATTCGATCTGCACCGACCGCTGCGACCTGCCCGACACTGCCGCGATCTCGGACGCGAGCGACCGCACCTCCAGGGCGGGACTCGAGGTGCCGGCCAGCTCGTCGCCCCGGAGCCCCAGCTCGAGCGCCCGAGCGTGCAGCTCTGTTTGCTCGCCGTGGAGCCGATTCAGGTGCCGCTGGTTGTCGGCGAGGGCGAGCACAAGCAGCGCTCGCCGCACGCCGCGCGTGCGATCTTCGGCGCGCTGGCAGGCGTCGTCGACGACGCCCTGCTCGACACCGAGCCCGGCCGCGAGACGCCGGCGCATCTCACGAAGCCGAGCCGCGCGACCAGGCGCTGCGGCCCGCGGAGCCTCGTTGTCGATCGGTTCGTTCTGCATACCTGCATCGTCTCCCGAACCACCGACATTCTGTGATTGGCGTGTCACTTCTTTCGCCGCGCACCGCAGCGCACCGCAACGCTCACTGCGCATTCCGCGGCGCCGTCCGCGACGAGCCGCGGCCAGAGCCGGCCTGCCGCGGCGCCGAACACAGCCTCCGTACGCTCGCTCCGGTTAGCGTTGCCGCATGACAACACCGGCGACGGCCCCGACGCTCGAGATCCAGCGGACGCTCTGGGTGTGGTGCGGCGTCTACGTGTCCGCCTGGATCAGCGGGTTGCTCGTCGGCGCCCCAGACATCACCCCGGCCGACAGCTCAGCCGCCGTCGCCGAGGCCTACGCGACCTCGCCGAGCGTGCTCGTCAACGCCGCCCTCGTGCACGGCCTCGCAGCCGTCGCCCTCTACGGCATGTCCACGCTGCTCGGCAGCCAGCGGCTGCGCAGGGCCACGCGAGGAGCGGGCCTCGCAACCCTCGTGCTCTCGCTCATCCAGCTCGCCGGCGAAGCACTCCTCACCTTCGGGCTCGCCTCCGACGGCTCCTCACCGCTGCTCGGCCTCGACTCCGGGCAGGTCTGGGCCACCATCCAGGTCGTCGACGGCATCAAGATGCTCGCCCTCGCCGCGCTCGTGCTGGTCGTCCTGCTCGGCCAGGCCCGCCGCCCCGTCTGGGCGACGCTCGTCAGCGGAGCGACCATCCTCGCGCTCCTCGCCTCAGCCGCCGGCTTCCTCACCCTGAGCGCACCGCTCATGACCGCTGCCTACGTCGCGCTGCCGCTCCTCCTCATCTGGGCCGTCGTCGCCGCGCTCCGCTTCGGGACGCCCGCAGCCGTGCCAGGCGACGCGCAGCTGGTCTAGCGTCTGCCGGCACTTCACCCCAAGCCCGACGCCAGGTCAGAGCTGCAGCAAGGGCCCATGACACGAGGGCCCGACGCAGCGCCCTACGACCGGATCGCGTCGATCACGTTGCTGCGCGTCGCGATGACCGCCGGGATGAACCCCGCGAGCAGGCCGACTCCGACGCTCACGACGATGCCGAGCACCGCCGCATCCACCGGGAACGGCACCGAGTCGGTGAGCCCAAGCCCGCCCGTGATCGCCCCCTGCACAAGCGGGTTCTGCAACGTCACGATCGCGCACCCGATGCCCACGATCCCTGCGAGCAGCGTGCCCACGACGCTCTCCAGCAGGATCGAGAAGAACACTCGGCCACCGGTGGCGCCGAACGACCGCCGGATGCCGATCTCCCGCACCCGCTGCTTCACCGTCACGATCGACAGGTTCACGAAGCCGATCGTGCCGACGAGCAACACGATGCCGCCGACCGCGGTCACGAGGATCTGCACGGCAAGGAACGGGTCCTCACCCCAGGCCAGGTAGTCGGTGCGCTGCGCGTCGACCGCGCCTCCCTCTCCAAGCGCCGCCTTCAGGTCGCGCACGATCTGGCTCGACAGCTCCTCGTGGTTCTCGAGCGGCAGCCACAGCTCGTAGGTCGGGAACGTCGCAGTGGCCCCCTCGTCGCCGTCCATCGACGGCGGGGCGTAGGCGCCGCCCGTCATCATCATCCCGCCCATCATGCCGCCGCCCGCGCTGGCCCCGAGGAGATGCTGGGCGTCGCTCAGCACGTACATCTGCTCTGGGTAGTCCGGGTAGATGTTGGCGGAGACGCCGACGACCACAGCCGTCGTCGGCGCAGCTCCCGCGACCTGCAGCGTCGGATGCTCGGCCACAGACGGGTTGCCCAACCGGTTCCACATGGTCTCGTTGATGACGACCGCGGGAGCCAATCGGTCAGCGTCGTCGGACGTCAGCCACGACCCCTCGATGAGCTTCACCCGATGCATCTCGCCGTACGCCGGATCGACGATCGTGGACTCGACGTCCGCGACACCGTCGACGAACTGGATGCGCGTCATGGCGGACCCCGACGTCGACTGGTAGGTGATGCCGTACCGCTCGATCGCAGCCTTGTAGGCCGCCTCGTAGATAGCGACCTTGTCGTCGGTCGCCGCACTGCTCACCATCAGCTGGTAGCTCGCGGGGCGCCCGCTGGATCGCTCGGAGATCTCGATCGACGACTGCCGTGTGATCGACCCGAGCCCGGTGACCGCGACGATCGCGAACACGGCGATGCCGATGCCGACCAGCGCGAGCGTCACCCGAACGCGGTGCACTCGCAGCTCGTCCCACGCTTCGATGAAGGCACCGGCGATCTGCGTGAACCAGCTCATGCGGGTGCTCCTTCCGCGGGCACGACGGCCGGTTTCGAGGGTGCGAGCAGGCCAGCGTCGAGGCGCAGCATCCGGTCGGCCCTGGCCGCGACGCTCTCATCGTGCGTGATCGTGACGAGCGCGGCCCCGGTCTCCTTCGAGATGTCGGCGAGCAACGTCATGACGCGGGCGCCGGTCTCGAGGTCGAGCGCACCGGTCGGCTCGTCGGCGAGGATCACCCGCGGGCGCCGGACGATGGCGCGCGCGATCGCGACGCGCTGCTGCTCCCCGCCGGACAGTCGAGTCGGCAGCGAGTCGAGACGATGGTCGAGTCCCACATCGGTGAGCGCTTCCCTGGCGAGAGCGTCACGCCGCCAGAAGGAGCTGTCGCGCGCGTAGAGGAGGGGCATGGCCACGTTCTCCGTCGCCGTGCGCCCCTCGAGGAGGTTGAACTGCTGGAACACGAAGCCGATCTGAGCACCCCGCATCCGGTCGCGCGCCCGCAGGCGCAGGGCGGCGGTGGGTTTGCCGTCGAAGAGGAGCTCCCCGCTCGTCGGCGCGTCCAGCAGGCCCAGGATGTTCAGCAGCGTCGACTTGCCCGACCCGGACCGCCCGACGATCGAGAGGTGCTCGCCCTCCTCGATCTGCAGGTTCACGCCGCGCAGGATGTGGAGTTCGCTGTCGTCGGCGGCCCGCACCGACTTCGAGATTTCGCGGAGCTCGATGAACGCCACGTCAGCCGCCCAGCATCCCGCAGATCTCTGCGCCGCTCATCGGGTCGATGTAGCACTCCTCCGGGCTCGCCTGGTCGGCGCCGGGCACGAACTCGAGCACGATGTCGGTCTCGGCGACGCCTTCAGCGATCTGCACGAGCGTGCCGTCGGTGAGGCCGAGCTTCACGGGCCGCTCCTCGATCGCACCGTCAGCGCCCTGCACGAAGACGACCCCGGTCTCCGCCTGCCCCTTCACCGCCGTGATCGGCAGGGTGAGCACGTTCTCGGCGACGCCGCCGTGCAGCACGACGTTCGCTTCGAGCCCGGGGAACACCGTGACCTCGGCGGGGACCTTGCACGTGACCGTCGTCGTGTCGGTCGTCTCAGCTGCACCGGATGCGCCGCTCGGGTCCTCCGCGGCGCTGCTGCTCTTCGCCGCGGCGCCAGAGGCGATGCGGAGCTCGGTGCACGTGAAGGGGGCTGGGCCCGCCGTGATCGTGACCTGCGCATCCGCTGGCGTCGTCGCCAGACGGTACAGCTGGGCCGGTGGGATGGTGCCCTTCACGATGAAGCTCGCCGGGGTGATCGAGACCGGAGCCTCGCCCACCGTCACCTGCTGCTGCTCGATGAGGTTGAGCTTCGTGATGGTGCCGGCCGTCGGGGCGACGATCTCGTTCCACTCGTACTCGGGCTCGACTGCGGGCGCCGCCTGCGGCTGGCCGCTCGCCTCCGGCGACGACGGTGCTGCTGCCGTCGGGGTCTTCTCGTTGCGGATGGCGGCGATCACATCGCCCGCCTCGACTCGCGCGCCCTGCGTCACGTACACCGTGTCGATCGTGCCCATCATGGGCACCTTCGCGTCGACGGCCGGCGACTCCTGCACGTTCGCCGTCAACGTGACGTCGTTCGTGATCGTGCCGAGCACGGGACTGATGACGGGTTCGACGACCTGACCCGTGGGCAGCGCCGCCGACTCCTCGGGTGCCGAGCTGAAGAACGCGATCTTGACGAGTGCGACGGCGATCACAGCCACGAGCGCGATCTTGATGCCGGGCCAGATCCATGACTTCCACACGCGCACGCCGATCCCCATTCTGTCCGCACCGCCGAATCGCGACGAGTTCTCCGAGATAAGGGTTGCCTTTCCCATGGCCGCCCCAGCGCACAACGTAGCAGGAGCCGACGACATCGCCCGCCCCCGTCCTGGACCCGGACCCGGCCGCCCTGCCACAATGAGACGTGACCACTTCACCCCAAGACCTCGGCCTGCTCCTCGACGTGGACGGCCCCATCGCGAGCCCCGTGACCCGCACGATCGCGATCCAGAGCATCCTCGACGACCTCGTCACCCTCGCCGCGGCGGGGGTTCCCATCGCGTTCATCACGGGACGCTCCGAGGAGTTCATCCGCGACCGCGTCATCGAGCCGCTCTTCGAGAACGGCCTCGCCGACGCGCTGCGTCAGCCGGGAGCCCGCATGTTCGGGGTCTATGAGAAGGGCGGAACGTGGTCGGCGATTTCACCCGAAGGGATGAGCGAGCTGCAGATCGACGAGTCGGTCGTGCCGCCCTCCGCGTACATCGCGGCGATCCGCGAGCTCGGCGAGGGCGAGTTCAGCGATGTCCTCGTCTTCGACGAGACGAAGAAGGCCATGATCTCTGTCGAGCAGCGCACCGATGTCAGCTCGGCCGCGTACCTCGAGCGGCAGAAGGCCTTCGACGATGTGGCGTTCGAGCTCGCCGTGCAGCAGGGCGTCGGCATGCGCCACGGCGACCGCGAGGCGCCGGATGCGCAGGGCCTCGTTCCGTTCCGCATCGACCCGACGATCATCTCCACCGACATCGAGTCCGTGAACCTCGACAAGGACCACGGTGCGCGGCGAGCGCTCGCCGAGTTCGCGGCGGCCGGCGCGCTGCCGAAGCGCTGGCGTTCGGTCGGCGACTCCCGCAGCGACTACAAGATGGCCGACGAGCTGCACGCGACGGGCTACGACACGGCGCACGTCGATGTCCGGCCCGCTGACGGGATCCTCGAGAAGGAGTACGACGTCGTGACGTTCGGCGACCTCATCCACGACGACGCCGGGGCAGCGTTCCTGCGCGAGTGCGTTCGCGAGCTGGGACTCGACGGCTAGGCAGCTCGGAGTGCGCGTGCGCGCGCGCACGCAGGCCTGGGCCTGGATCTGCCAGAGTGAGCGGATGCAGAATCTGGGAGAGCGAAAAGGCATTCGTCAAGCGGTCGCCGTGATCGGTGCGAGTGTCGTCCTGCTCGTCGTGACGACCGTCCTGCTCGTGCCGCACGAGGGGTGGGGCGTGTGCTCGGGCTCCAAGTCCGACGCCAGCTTCGACCTCGGGTCGCTCATCGGCTTCGGCGTGCAGCTCGGCAGCTGCTCGACGGCCTGGACGTCGCCCGTTGGCATCCCCACCGGCTACGTGCTCTGGGGTGGCGTGCAGCTCGTGATCATCGCCGCGGCCCTCGCGGTGCAGGTGTCGCTGCTGAGTCGCCGGCGCTGAGCTGAGCGCTCAGCTCAGCGTGATCCTCAGTGCCGCCGCGGCTTCCCGGGCCCGCTCTCGGGCCTGGTCGACGTCGGCGCCGCGCGCGAGAGCGACCGCCACCCGGCGCTTGCCTGCGACGTTCGGCTTCCCGAAAAGGCGCAGCTGCGATGTCGGGACCGCGAGCGCAGCATCCACGCCAGAGATCGTCGGCACACCGGTACCCTCGGCGAGCACCGCGCACGATGCGGCAGCCGACTCCCCGGAACCAGCCCCGATCCGCAGCGGCTCCGACACCGGCAGGCCGAGGACGGCCCGGGCGTGCAGCGCGAACTCCGACACATCCTGCGACACCAGCGTGACGAGGCCTGTGTCGTGTGGGCGCGGAGACACCTCGGAGAAGAGCACGTCGTCGCCGACGATGAACAGCTCCACACCGAACAGTCCGAAGCCGCCGAGCGCATCCGTCACCGTCTTCGCGACGACCTTCGCCTTCTCCAGCGCCGCCACGGGGAGCGCCGCCGGCTGCCACGACTCGCGGTAGTCGCCGTCGACCTGCGTGTGCCCGACCGGCTCGCAGAAGACGGTGCCGCCGACGTGACGCACCGTCAGCAGCGTGATCTCCGAATCGAACGGCACGAAGCCCTCGACGATGACGCGGCCGCGGCCCGTGCGCCCACCCTCCTGCGCGTAGTCCCACGAGGCCTGGACATCGTCCGGTTCCCGGATCACCGACTGCCCCTTCCCCGACGAGGACATGACCGGCTTCACCACGCAGGGCAGGCCCACCGCCTCGATGGCCGCCGCGAACTCGGAGAACGTGTCCGCGAATCGGTACGGGGAGGTCGACAGGCCGAGCTCCTCGGCGGCAAGCCGGCGGATGCCCTCACGGTCCATCGTGAGCTGCGTCGCCCGGGCGGTCGGCACGACGCGGGTGCGTCCCTCCGCTTCGATCTCGGCGAGCACCTGCGTCGCGATCGCCTCCACCTCGGGAATCACGATGTCGGGCTGCTCCTGCGCCAGCACCGCGCGCAGGGCCACCGGGTCGAGCATGTCGACCACGTGACTGCGGTGCGCGAGCTGCATCGCCGGGGCGTTCGCGTAGCGGTCGACGGCGATGACCTCGACGCCGAGGCGCTGCAGCTCGAGCGCGACCTCCTTGCCGAGCTCGCCCGCGCCGAGGAGGAGCGCGCGCGTCGAAGCGGGGGTGAGCGGGGTGCCGAGGGTGCCATCCGTCATGCAGGCATTCTCGCACCGTCGCGTTTCGGGCGGGCGCGTCGCAGCCCGGATGCGCGGAGATCAGCGGGAACAGCTGGTGGTGGTGGGGGTGGTGAGGCAG
>NZ_PSXZ01000020.1:0-31315 GCF_002931375.1 Pseudoclavibacter sp. RFBJ3
ATCGAGGGCGTGCCCGAAGTCGTACGCGGCCGCGTGGGCTCGCAGCTGCAGGGCGGCGCCGGCCGCGAGCATCGCCGCGGCTGCTTCCTCCATCGCGAGAATCTCCGAGCGACGAGCCGCGACAGAAGCCGGGTCCAAAGGGTCGAACCCCGGATCGGCCACGTCGTTGCTGCGGTGCTGTTGCATGGACCCAAGTCTACCGGACCGGTCCGATCTTGAGGAGGTTTGTGCATAACTTTTTCAGGCCCTCAGTGTCGAACGCGGGCGCTTACGAAAGTTATCCCCAGAAACTGCACGTACTCGACTTGACCAGTATTGGTATCTGTGTTCGACGAGACCTCTCACGATAAGGTGAAACAAGATTCACAAAGTTCCTTCGCGCACATGCTGATCTGGGGCAAGCGCCCGCGACGACATTCCGACCCCGCGCCATCGCGGGCTCGCGCGCCCACCTTCGTACCGACTTCCGCGCCTACTCCCGTGCCGGTTCAGCCAGCAGCTCTCGGAGCACGGTCAGCATTCGCTGGGCCGCGAGGCGTCCGTTGTTCGGGTCGATCGCGTGGTGGGCAGCCGTGCACGTGCCGTTCAGCCTGCCCTCGTCGACGCCTGCAGGCAGGCTGATCTCTCAGTCGACGCCGAAAGGCTGCTCGTGAACACCTGCATGGGCGAGGTATTCGGCGGTCATCTCGTGGATGATCGCGCGGATCTCTTCCGTAGCGGGCTCCAATGGGTGGCCGTCTGGGCTGTGCGTCGGGTATGTCGCGGGCCGCTGGCACATGTACTCGGGGCCAGCCAGGTAGGCGATGAGTGCCGTCCATCCGTTCAGGTCGAGGTGCACACGCGTTCCGGCTCGGGGGCTCTCCGTCGGGAATTCGCTCCAGGTTCAGGTCGGAAGCTCTGGCTCGGCGGGCCTGGAGGCCTCGTCCGCGAGGAGTGACTCTGAGAGCTCCCAGAGTCTGCGAGCGGCATCAGGGTCGACGGCGTGCGGGACGACGCCGTGCACGCCGTCGGTGACCTCCTCGACGAGCTGCGCCGGGTGGCAGTCCTCGTAGTAGGCCGGCGTGCCGGGTCCGAGCTCGGCGCGGGTTGCGACGTACACGGACGTCGCGGCGCCCTGCTCGGGTGTCTTGGTCGGGAAGCGTCGCTTCATGTCGGCGAGCACCTCGGGGTCCCAGTGTCGCTGCAAGTTCGTCCAGATCCCGCCGGGCATGACCGCCGCGGCCGTGACGCCGCGGTCGGCCCAGCGACGTGTCGCCTCGAGCGCGAAGAGCACGTTCGCGGTCTTCGACTGCCCGTATGCGAGTCCGGAGTCGTAGTCGTCCCTGACGAAGAAGGGGTCGTCGAAGCGGATGCCGCTCGAGGCGTGCCCGCTCGAGCTCACGACCACGACGCGCGCGTTCCCCGCCTCGGTGAGGGCGGGCAGCAGCGCATTGGCGAGCGCGAAGTGCCCGAGGTGGTTGACGGCGAACTGCAGCTCCCAGCCGCCCGGGGTTCTGAGCTCCGGGGTGTGCATGATGCCGGCGTTGTTCACGAGCAGGTGCAGGGGCCCGGTCCAGGCCTGGGCGAGCCTCTGCACGGTCGCGAGGTCGGCGAGGTCCAGGTGCTCGACGCGCACGTCTGGGTTGCCGGTGGATGCGCGAATGTCGGCCGCGGTGCGCTCGCCGGCGTCGAGGTCGCGGACGGCGAGCGTCACCGCCGCACCCGCCGAGGCGAGCGCGCGGGCCGTCTCGACGCCGATGCCGGAGCTCGCTCCAGTCACGAGCGCGGTCCTGCCGGTGAGGTCGATACCCTCGATGACGTCGAGGGCCGTCGAGCTCGCCTCGAACTGAGGCGTGCCGAACGCGGGTGTCGTCTGGGGTGTCATGACTCGTTCCTATCAGCGCGCCGTGACGAGACCCTGACCGTTTCGGAGTGCGCCCGTCAGTCGTCGGCGCGCGGAACGGCGACGACGCGGACGCTCCCGCCCGGGACGGTGTCGTCGGAGCTCACCGCCCTGTCGGCGAGGAGGTCGTGCCCGACGGTGCCCGCGCCCGCATCCAGCGCCCCGTGGTTGATCTGGAACACGTAGTCGGTGCCGTCGCCGTGGCGCACGACGGTCTCGAGGTCGCTGATCGGTGAGTATGGGGAGTCGGCGCTGTCGAGCACGGCCGTGACGAACCCGTCGAGGTCTGCACCGTCGAGCGCGGTGGAGAGGTACCAGGCGGTGCCCTCTCCGAAGCTGTTCCGGGTGATCGCCGGTCGGCCCGCGCCGGGCCCGTCGGCGAAGTCGGTGACGCTGTGTGCGCCCTGGAGCTCGATGTCGTCGCTCCAGACACGGCCTATCGATCCGTCGGCGAGCGTCGTCCGCTCCCCGGCGCGCAGGGGGAGGAACTCCTCGATGACAAGTCCGAGCACGTCGCGGAGCTGCCCCGGGTATGGGCCGGTCGGCACGTCGTCGTTGCTCGAGACGATGCCGGAGAAGTAGGAGAAGGCGAGCGTGCCGCCTCCTGAGGCGTAATCGCGGAGGTTGGCGGCGGCGTCGTCCTCGATGAGGTACAGGGAGGGGGCGAACACGACGTCGTAACCGGTGACGTCGGCGGCGGGGTGGACGAAGTCGACCGTCACGCCGCGGCGCCAGAGCGCCGAGTAGAACGCTTCGACCCGTTCCCGGTGGTCGAGGTCGACGGACGGCCGCCAGTCGAGGTCCTGCGCCCAGAAGGAGGTCCAGTCCCAGGCGATCGCGACCCGAGCGTGAACTCGGGACCCGAGGATCGGGGCGAGGGCGGTCAGGGCGGCTCCGAGCGCGACCGACTCGCGCCACTTCCGCGATGCCTCGCCGGCCTGGGGGATGAGGGCTGAGTGGAACTTCTCTGCGCCCTTCTGTCCTGCCCGCACTTGGAAGAACAGCACCGCGTCGGCGCCACGGGCCGCGTGCGCGAGGCTGTTGCGCCGCATCTCGCCCGGGCGCTTGGCGATGTTGCGGGGCTGCCAGTTCACGGCGGAGGTCGAGTGCTCCATGAGGATCCACGGCTTGCCTCGGGCGAGCGAGCGCGTCAGGTCGGCGGCGCGTGAGAGCTGGATGTGGTTGTCGTCCTGCTCGGCGGTGAGGTAGTGGTCGTTGGCGACGATGTCGACCTCGTCGGCCCACTGCCACAGGTCGACGCTCGGGCAGATGCCTGCCATGAAGTTCGTGGTGATCGGCTGCGGGGCGTGCTCGCGGATCACGTCGCGTTCGGCCTTGAAGCACTCGAGCAGCGCCGCCGAGCTGAAGCGATGGAAGTCGAGGCGATGGGCGGGGTTGCTCGCCGTTCCCGAGGTGCGAGGGGCGTCGATCTCGTCCCAGGAGCCGTAGCGCTGTCCCCAGAAGTTCGTGCCCCAGGCCGCGTTGAGGGTGTCGAGTGTGGCGTAGCGGTCCTGCAGCCAGGCGCGGAACGCGGTGACGGAGGCGTCGTCGTAGCTCTCCGTGATCGGGGCGCCGTACTCGTTGTGCACGTGCCAGAGCACGACTGCCGGGTGCTGCGCGTAGCGTTCTGCGAGCTTCGCCGCGATGGCCGTCGCCGCGAGGCGGTATTCCGGGGAGCTTGGGCTGACGATGCCGCGCGAGCCGAAGGCCAGGGGGACGCCGTCGCGAGTGACGGCCCTCGTGTGCGGATACTTCCGGTAGAACCAGGCGGGCGGGGAGGCGGTCGGCGTCGCGAGGTCGACGTCGATACCGGCGGCGTGGAGCAGTCCGATGATGTCGTCGAGCACCGTGAAGTCGTAGACGCCCTCCTCTGGCTCGATGAGGGCCCACGAGAAGATGCCGATGCTGACGAGGTTGATGCCGGCGTCGCGCATGAGGCGGATGTCCTCGTCCCACACTTCACGAGGCCACTGCTCGGGGTTGTAGTCGCCGCCGAAGCGGATCTTCTGGGGGCCGGGCATCCACGTCGATGTGTTCACCCGAGAGAGCTTACGTCATCGTAAATCAGGCGCGCCATTGACTTACGAAAGTGAAAGTGGCTGAATCGGTGCATGACCGACGAATCGCGCCCCGCCTACGAGGCCGCCCCCGACCGGTACGAGCGGATGCGCTACAGCCGTTCCGGGAGGAGCGGGCTGAAGCTCCCAGAGCTCTCCCTCGGCCTCTGGCACAACTTCGGGCGGGAGCGGCCCCTCGAGACGCAGCGGGCGATCCTGCGCCGGGCGTTCGACCTCGGCATCACCCATTTCGACCTGGCGAACAACTACGGCCCGCCGCCCGGCTCGGCCGAGGAGAACTTCGGCCGGATCTTCGCGCAGGACCTCGCCGCCCACCGCGACGAGATCCTCGTCTCCTCGAAGGCGGGCTACGCCATGTGGTCGGGGCCATACGGAGAGTGGGGGTCACGCAAGAGCGTGCTCGCCTCGCTCGACCAGTCGCTCGGCCGCCTGGGCCTCGACTACGTCGACATCTTCTACTCGCACCGATTCGACCCGGAGACGCCGCTCGAAGAGACGATGGGGGCACTCGCCACGGCGGTCGACTCCGGACGGGCCCTCTACGTCGGCGTCTCGAACTACGACCCCGCCCAGACGCGCGAGGCGGCGCGCCTCCTCGCGGGCCACGGCATCCCGCTCACCATCCACCAGCCCAGGTACTCGATGTTCGACCGCCACATCGAGCGGGGCCTGCTGCCGGTGCTGGATGAGGTCGGGGCCGGCGGGATCGTGTTCTCCCCGCTTGCGCAGGGGCTCCTCACCGACCGCTACCTCGGTGGTGACGTGCCGGAGACCTCGCGGGCCGCGACGTCCAGGTTCCTGTCTGCCGATGGAATCGACGCCGAGTACCTCGCCCGGGCCCGCGCGCTGAACGACATCGCAGCGGGGCGCGGGCAGAGCCTGGCGCAGCTCGCGCTGAGCTGGGTGCTCCGGCACCCGCAGGTGACGAGCGCGCTCATCGGCGCGTCGAGCGTCGGGCAGCTCGAGCAGAACGTGGCCGCGCTGGAAGCACCGGCGCTGACCGAGGCCGAGCTCGGCGCGATCGAGCCCTTCGCTGTGGATGGCTCTGTCTAGCGTCTGGCCGAACGCGGGGGCTCGCTTAAGCTGGCGTCGGCTGTCGTCCCGAAGAGCTCGCGTGCGAGCTTCGCGATGACACGGACCTTGGCGCTCGGCTTGACTTCGGAGAGGCGCACGAAGCAGACGTCGAGGGGCGCGACCTTCTCGGCGATCGGCACCGAGACGAGTTCGCCTCCGTCGTAGGTCTGCGGCATCTCCGGGCGGTGGTTGAGGATCGAGAACCCGTGCCCGCGCGCGACGAGCGAGCGAACGGTCTCGTAGCTCCTCGAGCTGTAGCGCACGGCGGGGTGCACGCCCGCGTCGGCCAGCATGCCGAGGAAGTAGTCGCGCGAGTGGGCGATGTCGAGGAGGATCAGGTCCTCCTCGGCGAGCTCCGCCAGCTTGATCCGCTTCCGCTGCGCGAGGTGATGATCGACGGGCAGGATGATGTGCGGCGGCGACGCGTACAGGTGGTCGAACGTGAGGTCATGCACCGCCCCGAAGTCGTAGGCGATCGCCCCCTCCACCGAGCCGTTGAGGAGGAGCTCGACCGTGCCGTCGACATCGGCCTCGATGATCTCGATCTGCAGCTCGGGGTGCTCCTCCTTGACCCGGGAGATGAGCCTGGGGAGCACGAAGGGGGCCAGCGTGACGAAGCAGGCGAGGCGCAGGGTCCCGCGCACGGAGGTGTGGTGACCGCGCACGTTGTCGGCGACCTCGTCGACCTGGGCGAGGAGCGGCTGCGCGTCGCGGAGCAGCTGCGTGCCCGCATCCGTCAGTGCGAGTCCCTTGCTGCGCTGGCGGATGAAGAGCTGCACGCCGAGCGACCGCTCGAGCTGGGCGATGGCCGTCGAGACGGCGGACTGCGCGACGTGCAGGTCGAGGGACGCCTCGGTCATCGACTGCTTGGTCGCGGCGGCGACGAAGTACTGCAGCTGGGTGAGGGTCATGTCGAAGCGGCTGGATCTGGCCATGCACGGATGGTATCTCGACTGATGATGTGAGCGACGCTGCAGTTCACGAATTCTGATGCCGTTCTGGGAAGCCGAGAAGCCCTCGTGGCCCGAGATTCCCGGCGATGACGGACCCACATCAAGAGATTCGATGGACTGCCTCGGCAACGCATATTTGCCGCCACTTCCGCGGTGGGGTTTGGTGGGAGTCACTCGGGGCGGACGACGTGGCCGCCCAGCGATCAGGTGCTTCCGGCTTCGGCCGGGGTGTGGCTCGCGAGCGAGTTTCTTCGCCAGCATGGAGGTTCGTATGTCGTTCCAGGAGACGGAAGTGCTCGTCGTGGGTGCCGGCCAGGCCGGAGTCGCGATGAGCGAGCACCTGACGAGACGTGGGGTGCCGCACCTCGTGATCGAGCGGGAGCGCGTCGCCGAGCGGTGGCGGACGGGCCGCTGGGATTCGCTCGTCGCCAACGGGCCGGCCTGGCACGACCGGTTCCCGTCGATGGAGATCGAGGGCGTCGCGCCTGACGCGTTCGCGACCAAGGACCAGATGGCCGACTACTTCGAGCAGTACGCGGAGCGCTTCGGCGCCCCGGTCCGCTGCGGAGTCGAGGTCACCGAGGTGCGCAGGCGCGAGGGCGTTCCCGGCTTCCACGTGCAGACGAGCGAAGGCCAGGTCGATGCGCGCTACGTCGTGGCCGCCACCGGGCCATTCCAGCGGCCCGTGTTCCCGGCGATTGTGCCGGCTGAGACCGGCATCGAGCAGCTCCACTCGAGCGCGTACCGCAACCCGGAGCAGCTGGCCGACGGTGCGGTCCTCGTGGTCGGCGCAGGCTCCTCCGGCGTGCAGATCGCCGATGAGCTGCGCCGCTCCGGCCGGGAGGTCTTCCTCTCCGTCGGCCCCCACGACCGCCCGCCGCGTGCCTACCGGGACCGCGACTTCGTCTGGTGGCTCGGCGTGCTCGGCAAGTGGGAGGCCTCGGCGCCGCCTCGCGGCGCGGAGCATGTGACGATCGCCGTCAGCGGCGCGAGAGGCGGGCACACGGTCGACTTCCGTGCGCTCGCGGCGAGCGGCATCACGCTCGTCGGTCGCACGAACAGCTGCGAGGGCGGGGTCATCAGCTTCGGGCCGGACCTGGCCAAGAACATCGCCGACGGCGACGCCAACTACCTGTCCGTCCTCGACGAGGCGGATGCGTTCATCGCGCGCAACGGGATGGACCTCCCGGAGGAGCCGGAAGCGCGCGTCTTCGGTCCCATCCCGGAGTGCGTCGAGCATCCGCTCGCACAGCTCGACCTGGCTGAGGCAGGCATCACCTCGATCATCTGGGCGACCGGCTTCGCCGTCGACTACAGCTGGCTGCCGGTCGAGGCCGTGGACGAGCGCGGTCGCCCCAAGCAGCAGCGTGGCGTCTCGACGGAACCCGGCATCTACTTCCTCGGCCTGCCGTGGCAGTCCCGGCGCGGCTCGAGCTTCATCTGGGGCGTCTGGCACGACGCGAGCTACGTCGCCGACCAGATCATGATCCAGCGCGGCTACGCCGACTACCGCACGGAACCCAGTACCAGCAGCGCCCCCGTCCCCGCCTCGATCGGAGCTTCGCGATGACCACGCACACCCGCATCCGCCCCTTCAACACGAAGGTGACCTATCCCGAGCAGAACCTCGACAACGACCTCTGTCAGGCGGTCGTGGCCGGCGGAGTCGTCTACCTGCGCGGGCAGATCGGCCAGGACCTGGAGTCGCGCGAGTCCGTCGGGATCGGCGATGTCGAGGCGCAGGCGGAGAAGGCGATGGCGAACATCGCCATGCTGCTCGACGAGGCAGGCTCGTCGCTCGACGACATCGTGAAGGTGACCGTCTACATCATCGACCCGCGCTACCGGGAGCCCGTCTATCGCGTCATGGGGCGGTGGCTGAAGGGCGTGCATCCCGTGTCGACCGGCATCGTGGTGAGCGCCCTCGCGCGCCCCGAGTGGCTCGTCGAGATCGACGCGACGGCCGTCATCAGCACGCCGGCGGACGGGGATGCCCAGTGACGTTCTCCATCGTGGCCAGAGACGAGACGGGAGCCCTCGGCTCCGCGATCTGCTCGTCGTCGCCTGCCGTGGCCGCGCGGTGCACGCACCTTGCCGATGGCGTTGGTGCCGTCAACTCGCAGAACGTGACCGACCCGAGGCTCGGACCGATCCTGCTCGAGGCGCTGCGCACGGGCGCGTCGGCTCAGGAGGCGCTCGACACCGTCACCGCGCAGACGGAGCACATCGAGTACCGGCAGCTGCTGGTCGTGGATGCGGCTGGCGGGTCGGCCGTCTACTCGGGCGGCCGGGCGCTCGGCATCTTCGGCGACAGCCAGGGCCAGGGGGTCGCCGCGGGCGGAAACATGCTCGCAGCGGCCACGATTCCAGACCTCATGGTGGCCGCCTTCGGCAGCGCCGAGGGCGAGCTGGAGGAGCGGCTGCTCGCTGCGCTGCGGGCGGCCATCGCGGCC
Source organism: Pseudoclavibacter sp. RFBJ3 (assembly GCF_002931375.1). Lineage (NCBI taxonomy): Bacteria > Bacillati > Actinomycetota > Actinomycetes > Micrococcales > Microbacteriaceae > Pseudoclavibacter > Pseudoclavibacter sp. RFBJ3. Next base: position 8,441 of record NZ_PSXZ01000020.1, read on the forward strand.
GGCGGCGAGGCTGGGCCGGTGCACTCGGCGGGGCTCTCCGTGGTTCGGGCCGCTGGCTGGCGGGTGACCGACCTTCGGGTCGACTGGACGGACGCCGACCCTGTCGCCGAGCTCGGTGACCTCCTCGAGGTCTGGCTGCCGCAGCGCGACGACTACGTCTCCCGCGGCATCGACCCGACGGCGGCTCCCTCCTATGGGGTGCCCGGAGATGAGTGACCTCACCGTGGAGGACGCCAAGCGCCGCGCAGATGAGCGCGTCTCGGAGGCGGCGCCGTCGCTCATCGCGCTCTCCGAGCGTCTGCACGCCAACCCGGAGACCGCGTGGCAGGAGCACCAGGCAGCCGAGTGGGTCGCGACCGCGCTGGAGGATGCGGGCTTCGCGGTGCAACGCGCCTACCTCGGCTTCGCGACGGCCATCCTCGCCGAGTACGGCACGGGGCCGCTCAAGATCGGCATCATGGCCGAGTACGACGCCCTCCCGGGACTCGGGCACGCGTGCGGCCACAACCTGATCGCGGCCTCCGCGGTCGGAGCGGGCCTCGCGCTCCTCCCGCTCGCCGAGGAGCTCGGCGTGACGGTGCGCGTCTACGGGACACCCGCGGAAGAAGGCGGCGGAGGAAAGATCGAGCTCATCGAGGCCGGAGCGTTCGCCGACCTCGACCTCGCGATCATGGTGCATCCTGCCCCCGTCGACGTCGCCGAGGCGAGGCCGTTCGCGGTCTCCCACAGCCACATCACGTACGAGGGGGTCTCGGCGCACGCCGCGGCGTATCCGGACGAGGGCGTCAACGCGAACGACGCGTTCCTCATCGCGCAGCTCGCGCTCGGGCTGCTCCGACAGCAGCTGCCCGCCGACACGCGCGTCCACGGGATCCAGACCGTCGGCGGGTTCGCGCCGAACGCGATCCCCGAGCACACGGAGGGGCGCTGGTACGTGCGCGCCAACACGCTCGAGGAGCTGCACCGGCTCGAGGAGCGCGTGAACCGCTGCTTCGAGGCGGGGGCGCTGGCGAGCGGCAGCACGCTGCGCATCGAGCCGGAGAGCAAGCCATACGCGGAGTTCCGGACCGACGAGCAGGCGCTCGCGGCGTACACGGCCAACGCGATCGCCCGCGGTCGGGTCTTCGCCGACCCGTCGACTGCCGGTCGCATGAACCGCGCCTCCACCGACATGGGCAACGTCTCGCAGCTCGTCCCCGCGATCCACCCGTACATCGGCGTCGACTCGCTGCCTTTCGCCAATCACCAGAAGGAGTTCGCAGCGGCCTGCGTCGGGCCCGCCGCCGAGCGTGCGCTGGTGGATGCGTCGGTGCTGATCGCCTGGACGGTCATCGATGTCGCGTCCGCCGCAGCATCCGCGTCCCGCTCGGACGGCCTCGGCGAGGGCTGACGCCCCGCCTCGCTCATGAGCACCATGGTGAGGGGCATCCCGCGGACCACGGGGCAACGACCGGGAGCCTCCTGGTGGATGCACCACGCGGTCATGCTCGTCGCGATGATCCCGTGCCTCGTGAGTGCGCACGAGCCGATGCTGCACGTCGGGGGAGCGGTGCTGATCTACCTGCTCTGCATGGCGACCGCCCGTCGATGCCGGAGGGACGGCCAGTACCTGCCGGCCCTCGTGGACGAGCTTGCCATGCTCGCGCTGCTCGTGGCCGGCTTCCTCGCGGGCCACGCCGGCGAGGCGACGCTGGCGTCGTCGCACCACGGGAGCCAGGGGAGTGTGCAGCTCGCGCACCTGATCGCCGCCGCGACGGCGTTCGCCTGGCTGACGGCACGCGGGCTGCTGTGGCGAGACCTCGCCATGGGTCCGAGGCTCGGGCAGGTGTCGTTCGCCGTCAACGCGACGATGGTGGCCTGGATGCTCGTGGCGACGCTCGCCGGGTGAGCCTGCCTGCGACAGGTCGGCATCGAAGATGCAGATGCAGTAGATCGAAATCGTGTGCTTGGTAGATGTGCCGACGTGACGCAGTGTGGATGCACCACCGACAGCGATGTCGCTCGGCCACGCGCGGGTCGACGACACCGCTGAGCATTCCAGAGCACGACCCGAGTGCCCCCGACGAATGGAGACGCAGATGGAAGAGCCCACCTCGATCGACTGGCACGCCCGCTCTCAGTCCCTCACGCCAGATGGGCGCCTCTTCATCGCCGGCGTCCGCGCCCACGCGTCGGACGGCGGCGTCGTCTCCAGCATCAACCCCGCGACGGCCCAGGCGTTCGCCGCAGTCGCCGCCGGGACCACGCAGGACACCGAGCGTGCCGTCGCGACGGCCAGGGCCTCGTTCGAGGCCGGCACGTGGAGCGGCCTCGCCGCCGCCGACCGGGGCCTGATCATGCAGCGCTGGGCGGACCTCGTCGAGCTCCGCGCCGAGGAGTTCGCCCTCCTCGAGACCCTCGATATGGGCAAGCCGATCGGGCAGTCCATGACCGTGGATGTTCCCGGTTCCGTCGCGACCATCCGCTGGTACGCGGAACTCGCGGACAAGCTCGGCGACGAGGTGCCATCGACGCCCCCTGGATCGACCGCGGTCGTCTCGCGCGTGCCGCTCGGCGTCGTCGCCGCCATCACGCCGTGGAACTACCCCATGGAGATCGCCTGCTGGAAGATCGCGCCCGCGCTCGCGGTCGGGAACAGCGTCGTCCTGAAGCCGGCTTCTGAGTCGTCGCTGACCGCGCTCCTGCTGGCGGAGCTCGCCGTCGAGGCAGGGGTGCCCGCCGGTGTCCTGAACGTCGTCACGGGCTCCGGCCGCGTCGTCGGCGAAGCTCTCGCACGGCACCGTGGCGTCGACGCCCTGACCTTCACCGGATCCACTGCGGTCTCGAAGCGACTGCTCGTGGCGTCCGGCGAGAGCAACATGAAGCGCCTCTCGCTCGAAGCTGGCGGCAAGAGCGCGAACCTCGTGTTCGCCGACGTCGAGTCGGTCGAGCTCGCGGCCGAGAAGGCGGCCTTCGGCGCCTTCTACAACCAGGGTGAGGTGTGCTCGGCGAACTCCCGCATCTACGTGCAGCGCCCCGTGCTCGACGCCTTCATCTCCGCCTTCCGGCTCGCCGCCAGCTCCTACGCTCCCGGGGATCCCCTCGACTGGTCGACCGGCGGCGGGGCGCTCGTGAACGAGTCCCACACGGACGACATCGAGCGTGCCGTGGATGCTGGACGCTCGGCTGGCGACATCCTCTTCGGCGGCGAGCGCATCGAGCGCGGAGCGTCGCGGGCGTTCTACGCGCCCACCGCGGTGGCAGGCCTCGACGCGAAGCACCCGCTTGTCGTCGACGAGCTCTTCGGGCCCGTCGCCACCATCATCGCCTTCGACGACGAGGATGACGCTGTCCGCCAGGCGAACGACTCCGCCTACGGCCTCGCGGCCTCGGTCTGGACCTCGAACTTCGCCAGGGCGCACCGTGTCGCCGACCGGCTCGTCGCAGGAACCGTCTCGGTCAACACCGTCGACGCGCTCGGCCTCACGACGCCGTTCGGCGGCTTCCGCGAGTCCGGGTTCGGGCGCGACCTGTCTCGCCACGCGATCGACAACTACGTCGGCCTCAAGACCACCTGGTTCCAGCACGGCTGAACCGCGTGCCGCACCGCGACCGCGCAACGGTCGAGCGGTGCTCCCGATCTCCGACGGGGAGAGTCCCCGTCGTTCCGCGCGAGGAGGCGCTCATGACCACAACAGAACCCCTGCACACCACGGGTCAGCGGGTGTCGCACCTCGACGAGGTCCGGCATCCGCTCGACCCGCTCACCGCCACCGAGATCGAGCGCGGCCGTTCCATCCTCGAGGCCGAAGGGCTCCTCACCGAGCAGAGCCGGTTCCCGAGCGTCATGCCCGTCGAGCCGGACAAGGAGTTCGTCCGCGGCTACACCGAGGGCGGCCCGCTGCGCCGCCGCGTCGAGTACGTCGTGCTCGAGACGGACACGGGCGTCTCCACCGAATACGTCGTCGACCTGGACGCCGGCGTCATCGCATCCCGTGACGTGGTGGCAAGCGGGGAGTTCCCCTACGGGCAGCCCGCCTACCTCTTCGAGGAGTACGACCGCGCGATGGAGATCGCCAAGTCGAGCGAGGAATGGCAGGCCGCGATGCGCCGCCGCGGCCTCGAGGATCGCATCGAAGACGCGTTCTGCTCGCCGCTGGCCCCCGGCTACTTCGGCTACGAGGACGAGATCGGGCGACGGATGATCCGCTCCCTCACCTTCCTTCGCGACCACCCGGACGACGTCGCCTGGGCGCACCCCGTCGAGGGCCTGCTCGTGACGATCGACCTCACGACCGGGAAGGTCGTGAGCGTCTTCGACGAGGGCGACGTCGTCACCGCGGCGACCTCAGGGCGCTACGACGACGAGCACGTGGGGCCGGCGCGATCCACGCTCAAGCCCATCGAGATCACGCAGCCGGAAGGCCCGAGCTTCGCCGTCGACGGCTCCCTCGTCGACTGGGAGGGGTGGCAGTTCCGCGTCGGCTTCAACGCGCGGGAAGGGCTCGTCCTCAACCAGCTCAGCTTCCTCGACGGCGAGGAGCGCCGACCGATCATGTACCGCGGCTCCGTTCCCGAGATGATCGTGCCCTACGGCGACACCTCCCGGAACCGGTACTGGATCAGCTACTTCGACGCCGGCGAGTACTACCTCGGCAAGAGTGCCAACTCGCTTGCGCTCGGCTGCGACTGCCTCGGCGTCATCCACTACTTCGACGGCATGAGCCACGACGACCACGGACATGCCATGCGCGTGCCCCAGGCGATCTGCATGCACGAGGAGGACGCGTCGATCCTCTACAAGCACACCGAGTTCGGCTACGGGACGGATGTGCGTCGGCAGCGGCGCCTCGTCATCTCCTACATCGCCACGGTCGGCAACTACGACTACGGCTTCTACTGGCACCTGTACCTCGACGGCACCATCGAGGTGGAGGCGAAGGCGACCGGGCTCGTGTTCAACGGCTCGGGAGTGCCAGGGGCGTCCGAGGCGCACCGGCTGGAGATCGCGCCGGGGCTGTTCGCGCCGGTGCACCAGCACATCTTCTGCGCGCGGCTCGACATGGAAGTCGACGGACCGGACAACTACGTCGACAGGTCTGAGGTGCGACGCATCCCAATGGGGCAGCAGAACCCCTACGGCAACGCCTTCACGTGGGCTCGCGAGCGGATCGAGACCGAGGGCGGCTTCGACGATGACCGCTCGGTGCGACGGACCTGGCACATCGGGTCGAACGCGCGCCGCAACGCGATCGGCAAGTCGACCGAGTACGAGCTGCTCGGCGAAGGGTGGCCGACGCTGCTCGCCGACCCCGAGTCGAGCGTCTACCAGCGAGCGACCTTCGCCGCCCACAACACGTGGGTCACGAAGTACCACGAGGACGAGCGCTGGCCGGCCGGCAAGTACCCGAACCAGCACGCGGGCGGCGCGGGGCTTCCCGCGTATGTCGACGATGCCGAGTCCGTCGACGGCGGGGACATCGTCGTCTGGCACTCCTTCGGTCCAACGCACCTGCCGCGCCCGGAGGACTTCCCGATCATGCCCGTCGACATCTACCGTCTCCAGCTGAAGCCGTACGGCTTCTTCGACCGCAACCCGGCGCTGGATGTGCCCGACTGGGCGACACGAGGGGCTGGCTCCTGCTGCTCGCACAGTGCGGAGCGCAGGTACGGCCGCATGCCCGCCGAGTAGGCCACGACTCGAAGGTGCGCCGCGCGGAGATCCGCGTGGCGCACCTTCGCGTGTGGGCCGAGAGCCGGGGCCGACGCCGAGGGTCGGGGCGGACACCGAGAAGCGGCGCTGACACCGAGAATCGGGCCCGGAGCGAGTGCACTCGCTCCGGGCCCGATGTCCTTCTCCGTGCGGGGCTAGCCCTTGGCGACGGCCCCTGGAGCGGTGGAGTCCACCGCGACGGGCGCGCTCACGAGGTCGCCATCGTCCCGCTTCGTCACCTTGACGAGCACCAGGTAGGCGACCGCGCTGACGACGAAGCCGACGATCCACGCGACATCCACGTTCCCGAGGGGAGCCGCGAGCGGGCCCGTGTAGAACGCGGAGATCATGAACGGTGCCTGCGCGAGAAGGCCGAGCGCGTAGGTGCCGAGGCCGACGGCGTTCCAGCGACCGTAGCGTCCGCCGTCGCGCTCGAAGAGCTCATCGACGGCGTACTCGCCCTTCCGGACGATGAAGTAGTCGACGAGGTTGATGGCGGACCAGGGGATGAGCACGTAGAGCAGCAGCGCGACGAAGCCCTGGAAGACGACCATGAAGTCGGAGTCGCCGGCCATCGCGCCCAGCGTGGCGATGACGCCGCAGATGATCGTCGCCGTCACGCGGGTGCGGCTCGTGATCGTGATGCGGCTGAAGCTCGACTGCGCCGCGGTGAGCGCGCACATCACACCCGAGTACAGCTCGGCGGCGTTGATGACTGCGGCGGTCAGGCCGAAGATCAGCAGCACGACGATGCCGACGGGACCGAGCAGCTCGGCGAGCGCACCGAGCGGGTTCTCCGGGTTGGCGGCGCCGAGCAGCACGCCGAGGACCATGACGAACACGCTGCTCAGGACGAGCCCGAGGTAGGTCGCCCAGAAGGCAGCCGCGGGGCCCGTCTTCTTGGGGAGATACCGGGAGTAGTCGGAGACGTAGGGAGCATAGGCCAGCTGCCAGACGATGCCGATGGCGAGCATCCCGAAGAAGCCCTCCGTCGTGAAGCCGGCCTCGGCGCGCTGCGAGGTGACCGCCGGGTTCATGAGCAGCCCGACCATCGCGACGATGACGGCGACCGCGATGAGGGTCGAGAGCACCTTCATGATCTTCTGCAGCAGGTCGTAGCCGACGATCGCGATGACGATGCCGACGACGGCCAGCACGGGGATGGTCAGCGAGCCGGGGAGCCAGGGGAAGACGGCGACGAGGCTGTCCTTCGCGACGACCAGGATGCTCGCGAAGAAGCCGAGGAACATGAGCAGCGCGATGGCCGCCAGCAGGCTGCCGCCCAGGTAGCCGAACTGCGCACGGGCCTGGAGCATCTGCGGGATCCCGAGGTGCGGGCCCTGGGAGGCGTGGAGGGCCGCACCGAACGCGCCGATGAGGTTGCCCGTCAGGATGGCGACGATGCTCCAGCCGATCGAGAGGCCGAATCCGCCGCTTGCGAGTGCCCCGGTGACGACGGTGAGGGGCAGCATGTTGATGCCGACCCAGATCGCGAAGAGCGACCAGACGGATCCGGTCCGCTCGTTCTCGGGGATGGGAAGGATGTGTCTGGTCTCGAATTGGACCACGGATGTTGCGGGTGTTTCGGGCATGGCGAACTCCAGGGGTCGGCGTCGTTGCCGCGTCGCAGTCCTGGCCTCAGATCTGGCGGAAGGAGTGCGGTTGCGTGCTTCGAACCTAGCCGCGCGGCGGCCCTCGGTGGATAGCGATTGGCGATCAGCCGCATCGCTTCGCGAGATGCGCCGCGGTGGCGGATCGCGGCGTTCATCGCGCGGCATCCACTGGAGGGCCCAGGATGGAGCCCCGACGTTTCTCATTCGTTTCAGGAATGTTGAGGCGACTTTGCATCACGGAAAGCGATGCACGTCTTCACGCTTTCGTATTTGCGTCGCCACGGTCGAAGCTCGGATGCTGGGAGCGAGCCCGAGTCGCAGACCGGCATCAACCGAGCGGAGTCGCACGTGAACGCAGAAGTCCAGCAGCTGTTCGACTACGTCGTCGTCGGCGGCGGAACAGCGGGGAGCATCGTCGCGTCGCGCTTGAGCGAGGACCCGAGCGTTACCGTCGCGCTCATCGAGGCTGGGCCCAGCGACGTCGACGAGCCGCGAGCCGGCAGCATCCGTCGCTGGGCCGAGATGCTCGAGGGCGAATACGACCTCGACTACCGCAGCGTGCCGCAGGCCCGCGGCAACTCGTTCATCCGTCAGGCCAGGCTGCGCATCCTCGGAGGCTGCTCGACCGCGAACACCATGATCAGCTGGCGCCCCCTGCGCGGCGACCTCGAGGAGTGGGCGGCGGCGGGAGTCGAGGGGTGGGGCTACGAGGAGGTGAGCCGGGCCTTCGACCGGATCGCTGCGCCGATGGTTCCGGTCGCGGATGCTGACCGCAATCCGTACATCCAGGATGCGGTGACCTCCGCTGCCGCGGCGCTCGACCTGCCGCAGCGACGCCGGTGGAATGCCGAGGAGTTCGTCGAGGGTGCTGGCTTCTTCGAGATCGGCTACTACCCGGAGAGCAACAACCGAGCCTCGAGCTCGCGCGCCTACCTCCACGACAACCTCGACCGGCCGAACCTGACGGTCGTGCTGAGCTCCATCGTCGAGCGACTGACCATCGAGGGCGGCCGTGTCACGGGCGTCCTCATGCGGCCCGAGCGCGGCGAAGCGCACCAGATCACGGCGCGGCGCGAGGTCGTCCTGAGCTGCGGCGCCATCGACACCCCGGCGCTCTTGCAGCGATCCGGAATCGGCCCAGCCGAGGTGCTGCGAGCTGCCGGCGTTGAGCCCATCCTCGACCTGGCCGGGGTCGGCGAGAACCTCCAGGATCACGCGGAGGGCCTCGTCGTCTGGGAGGCGAGCGGCGAGCGCTCCGAGGTGTGCGCGACGGGCTGGGATGCCGGCTACGTCGTGCGCGTCGACCCAGAGAGCGCCGTCCCCGACATCTCGACGCACATCCCGCTCCACTCCTGGACGGTGCACGCCGAGCGGTTCGGCGCGGACATCCCGGCCAACAACGTGTCGCTCGCGCCGAACGTCGCGAAGCCGCGCAGTCGTGGACGCGTGTGGATCACGTCCCCGTCGCCCGACGGGGCCCCGTCCATCGACTACGGGTACTTCACCGATGCGGACGGCCGTGACGAGGCCATGCTCGTCGAGGGTGCCAAGCTCGCGCGCCGAGTCGCGCAGCAGGAGCCGTTCGCCTCGCACCTCGTGCGGGAGGTGTTCCCCGGCCCCGACGTCGTGTCCGACGACGAGCTCTCCGAAGTGCTCCGCGCGACGCACCAGACCGTCTACCACGTGTCCTGCACGGCACGGATGGGCGCGGCGGGGGATGCGCTCGCGGTGGTCGACTCGAGGCTGCTCGTGCACGGCATCGAGGGCCTGCGCATCGCCGACGCGTCGGTGTTCCCCACGATCCCGGCGCTGAACCCGGTCGGCACGGTCATGACGGTGGCGGAGCGCGCCGTCGACTTCATCCGCGAGGACGCCGGGGCGCGCTGAGCTCCTCCCTGAGCGTTCGCCGAGAGGTTCGAGAACTTTGTGACGCAATGGCGGTGGACCACGTCTCCCTTGTAACGCCCCACAGCGGTGCACCGGCACCAGGGCTCGAAACCAAGGAGAGCATCCCATGACGAACGTCACCCCCAACGCTTCCGCCACCCCCAGCACCGTGGCAGCGCCGAAGACGGACGCGGCCTCGAAGAGCGTCGTGACGTCCGGCCACGCGGGCACTGAGCTCGCCTCCACCCACGGCACGACGACCGTCGTGGACAGCGTCGTCGCCCGTGTCGCCGGCATCGCTGCCCGCGAAGCCCGTGGGGTCTACGACCTCGGTGGCGGTGCGGCCCGCGCGATCGGTGCCATCCGCAATGCGCTCAACGCGAGCGACCAGAGCCAGGGCGTGAGCGTCGAGGTCGGCGAGAAGCAGGTCGCCGTCGACATCACGATCGTGGCTGAGTACCCGGTCTCGCTGCAGGATGTCGCCGACGGCGTCCGCGCCGACGTGATCCGCGCCGTCGAGTCGATCGTCGGCCTCGAGGTCACCGAGGTGAACGTCACCATCAACGACGTGCACCTGCCGAGCGACGACAACCAGGAAGAGCCCGCAGAAGCGCGCGTCCAGTAGTCAGCAGCACGAAGCCAGCGCGCCTCCAAGCGGGTGCCTGGCCTCGGAACCCATCACCTCAGCCGGCCTGGCCGCCGATCGGCGGCCAGGCCGCGCCAGTTAACACACCCCGAAAGCGAGTCACCCATGTTCCTGCGAATCGTCACCTTCGTGCTCGGAATCGTCGTCAAGAAGCGCAGCGCCAAGAAGAAGCGCCAGCAGCAGGCGGACGCCCGCGCCAAGCACACCGCGAAGTCCAAGAAGTCCGGCAAAGCAAAGCACGGTGCCCGCTCGAAGCGGAGCTCGAGCAGCCGCGGCCGTCGACGCTGACCCTGCGTCCGTGCATCAAGCCCGCCCGTTCCCGTGGCCCAGCCCGGCCGCCGTCGCAGAGGCCGTCGCGGTCGCCGCTCGCTCGGTCCACGCCTGAGGACGCCATCGGCTGAAGGCCAGAACTCAGGCCTTCGGCCGATGCGCTCGGCCAGTCCGAGCGGAAGACTCATCTGGTCGGCGCGTGGTGCGCCGCAGGAGAGGCGTGCGTGAAGAAGTTCGTGAAGAGGGCACTGCTCGGGGTTGCGGCGGTATGCACGGTGGTCGCGCTCGCGTTGGTGTCGACGACGGTCGTGCACGCGGTGGCGTCTGGGATCGAGAGCGGCCGGATCGAGCAGTACGGGCAGAAGGTCGACGTCGACGGTCGCCAGATGAACGTCCTCGTCGCGGGCGACGCCGCCGACACGATCGTGCTGCTCCCCGGCTCCGGCACGGCGTCCCCGGTCCTCGACTTCCAGCCCCTGGTCGACGACCTGGCGCGGGATCACCGCGTCATCGTCGTCGAGCCGTTCGGCTACGGGCTCAGCGATGGCACGGATCGAGAGCGCACGACGGAGAACGTCGTCGCGGAGGTTCACGCGGCGCTGCAGGAGCTCGGCGTCGATCGCTACATCCTCATGGGCCACTCCATCGCCGGCATCTACGGGCTCGAGTTCGCCGAGCGCTACCCCGACGAGATGACGGCGTTCGTGGGCATCGACACCAGCGTCCCAGGTCAGCCGGGCATGGACGAGGAGTTCCCGACGGGACTCTTCGCAGCGGTCAGGAACCTCGGCCTCATGCGACTCATCACCGCCGTCAGGGGAGTCGGCTACGAGGAGCCCGTCTACACCGATGAAGCTCGCGAGCAGATCACGCTCATCAGCAACCGGAACTCGCTCAGCCCGACCTACCTCGACGAGATGGACCACTTCGGGAGCAACTTCGGGAACGCGCTCGGCACGAGCTTCCCGGAGCAGCTGCCGCTCCTCCTCTTCGTGGAGGCCGACAACGCGAACAACGGCGACTGGATGGGCCTCCACGAGCGGCAGGCCGCCGAGGTCAGCGACGGCACGGTCATGCCCGTGGATGGGGAGCACTACCTCCACCACACGCACGCCGCCGAGATCGCGCAGGACTTCCGGGAGTGGCAGCTGGCGCGTTCCCTCTGAGGGTTCTCGCTTGCCGGTGGATGCATCGGCGGCTGGTTGTCGACGTGCGAGGAAGTAGTGTCAGTCGGCGGGGCGGCACCATGGTCCGCGGCTGATCGCTCAGCTGCCGTGGAAGCCCCACCGACATCCGACGTGCTAGGAGGGCAGCCATGGCCTTGATCGACAATGGGATCTACGTGAAGGGGCGTCGCTGCTTCACCCCTGTGACGCTCGATGAGACGTTCGAGAAGCTGCGTGAGCACGCTGGCATGGCCTGGATCGGCCTCTTCCAGCCGAGCAACGAGGAGCTCGACGCCGTCGCCAAGGAGTTCGATCTGCATCCGCTCGCCGTCGAGGATGCACGGGTCGGGCACCAGCGGCCGAAGATCGAACGCTACGGCAGCACCCTCTTCGTGGTGCTCCGACCCGCCTGGTACGTCGATGCCACCGAGACGGTGCACTTCGGCGAGATCCACCTGTTCGTCGGCCCCGAGTTCGTCGTCACGGTCAGGCACGCGGCACGCCCGGAGCTGGGAGACGTCCGGCACCGGATGGAGCAGAGTCCCGCCCTCCTGAGCCTCGGCCCCGAGGCTGTCCTCTACTCGGTGCTCGACCAGGTCGTCGACGGATACGCCCCCGTGACCGCCGGCCTCGAGAACGACATCGACGAGATCGAGGATCAGCTCTTCGCGGGCGACGAACGCGTCACGCGCCGCATCTACGAGCTCCTCGGTGAGGTCATCAACTTCCAGCGGGCGACGAGTCCGCTGCGAACCATCCTCGAAGCGCTCCTGCGGGGCGCCGAGAAGTACAACACCAGCGAGGAGCTCCGCGCCCGCTACCGAGACGTCCTCGACCATTCGCTGCGCATCGCGGAGCGCGCCGACTCCTTCCGCGTGCTGTTGGAGAACGCCCTGACCGTGCACAGCACGTTGGTCACGCAGCAGCAGAACGAGGCCATGCGGGAACTCTCGGAGGCCAGCCTCGCGCAGAGCGAGGAGACGAAGAAGCTCTCCGAGCAGAGCATCGCCCAGAACGAGGAGATCAAGAAGATCACCAGCTGGGCGGCGATCCTCTTCGCCCCGAGCCTCGTCGGCACGGTCTACGGCATGAACTTCACGAACATGCCGGAGCTCGAGGCCGAATGGGGGTACCCGCTCGCGCTCTTCGGGATGCTAGCGCTCGGCGTCGTCCTCTGGTCGGTCTTCAAATGGAAGAAGTGGCTCTAGGCCGTGTCCGACGAGGTGTCGCCGACCGCCCTTGAGCTCACCGGCCTGCGTGCGCCTCGATGAGGCCGAGACGCACGAACGCCGCGTGGAGTCCGTCCCCGTCCACCGCCCCGGTGACGAGGTCGGCGGCAGCCTTGGCCTCGGCGGTCCCGTTGCCCATCGCGACGCCAACGCCGCACGCGACCAGCATCTCGAGGTCGTTGCCGCTGTCTCCGACGGCGATCGTGTCCTCCATGCCGAGGCCGAGCACGGGGAGCAGGGCCTCGATCGCCGCCGCCTTGTGGACGCCGCGCATCGAGATCTCGCCCCCGCCGTTGCCGAGGCCCGGCATGGTGCCGCCGACGATCGCGTACGCGCTCCCGAGTCGGGCCTGCACTCGATCGAAGGAGGCCTCGTCGTCGCTGCTGAACACGACCTTGGCGGTCTGGTCGAACTTCATCGGGCCGGAGTCGACGACGTGGTGCCGCAGGCCCGAGTTCTCGATGTCCGTGTAGCCGAACCCCGTGAGCAGGCGCCGCATGCGCGAACGGTGCCCCTCGGTCGTGTGCATCCCGTGTCGCCCCTGCAGGCTGTAGTCGATGCCGAGATCGTCCAGCTCCGCGGCCAGCGAGCGGGCGTCCGCCTCGTCCAGGTGCAGGTCCACGAGCCAGGTGCCCGCGTGCTGCACGTAGGCGCCCGCGCCCGCGACCATGCCGTCGAAGCCGATCTCCTCCACTCGGGGGTCGATCTCGAGCGGGCTCCGGCCGGTCGCGAGGAAGACGAGGTGACCCCTGGACTGGGCCGCGTGGATGGCCACCGCCGCGGAGGGTGGCACGTTGCCGAGCCCGTCCGTCAGGGTTCCGTCGATGTCGAGGAACACGGCCCGCCGAGAAGTGGTGCTGATCGTCACCTGACTATTGTCCAGCCTGACGGGCCGAGCGCGCGACACCGGCCACGGCCGAGGTCGGCAGGTTGTCCTTCGGGAGTGGCTGCCCCGTCTCGACGGCCGCCATCCAGTCGCCGCTCGCCGTGACCGCCGCGAGATTGGAGTGCAGGAGCGCCATCAGGGTGGAGTGCACGGTCTTCGCCGATGCAAAGCCGGCGCTGTTCGCGAGGTTGATCGCGCCCGTCGCGTCGGAGAGTACCTCCACGTCGATGCCGAGTTCCTCAGCAGCCACAGCAGACGCGATGATGCAGTTGTTGGTCATGTAGCCGACGAACGTCACCGTGTCGACGTCAGCCGCCCGCAGCCAGGCGAGCAGCTGGGTCTCGGCGAAGACCGAGCTGAAGCGCTTCGTGATCGCCTTCCACGCGGGCCGCCGTCGTGCCTCGACATCGGGGTGCAGCGCGAACTCCGGCATCGTCGGGTTGAACACGGGAGCCTGATCTCCGGACGAGTGCTGGACGACGGCGATCGGAATGCCCGCCGCCTCCGCGGCGTCGATCGTCGCCGTGATGCGAGGAAGCGAATCAACGTGGGGCGGGTGATGGATCTCGAGGGGCCCCGAGAAGTACTGCAGCTGGACATCGACGAGGACAAGTGCTCTGCGAGGGGAGGTCATGATCTGCGCTCCTATTGGGGTGCGGGGTGTGGGTTGGAGCGGCGGCGCGTCGCCCGCATCCATCATCTGCCTTCGCTGCGAGGGAGGCTATTGGCAGAAAAACCTCTCTACGATGGAAACACGCCAAAGAAAGCAGGGACATGAGAATTGCCGTGTACGCGTTCAATGGCGCGACGATCTTCCACCTCTCGGTGCCCCACCTCGTCTTCGACGAGGTCGCGCGCAGCGGCGCCGCGCCCTGGGAGACGTTCCTCTTCTCCGACGAGCCAGGGTCCATCCGAACCGCCGAGGGGTACACGATCGGCGACATCCGAGGACTCAGCAGTGCCGCAGACGCCGACATCGTCGTCATCCCGTCCTGGATCGAGGACGGAGTTCCCCCGGCAGCGGGCCTCACCCGGATGCTGCGGGACCAGCACGACCTCGGCATCCCCATCGTCGGCCTCTGCCTCGGCGCGAACGCCCTCGCCGACGCGGGCCTCCTCGCCGGCCGCAGTGCCGTCACCCACTGGACGAGCACGGCAGAGCTCGCAGGGCGCCACCCCGACATCGACGTCCAACCGGCCGCCCTGTACCTCGACCACGGCGACGTCATGACCTCTGCGGGGACCGCATCCGGCATCGATGCCTGCCTTCATATCGTGCGAACCAGACTGGGGTCCGAGGTCGCGAACCGAGTCGCCCGTCACCTGGTCGTGGCACCCCACCGTGAGGGCGACCAAGCCCAGTACATCGAACGCCCGGTCCCGCCAGAGGCCTCAGGGGGAGCGATCGCTGCGACGTGCGCGTTTGTGCTCGAGCACCTTGCGGATGACCTCAGCGTCGACCGCCTCGCCACCGTCGCCCACCTGAGCCAGCGGTCGTTCGTGCGCGCCTTTCGGGAATCGACGGGGGCGACCCCCGCAGCTTGGGTGAGGTCGCGTCGCCTCGACGAAGCCCGCCGCCTGCTCGAGACGAGCGACCGCGCCATCGACCAGATCGCCGCCCTCTGCGGCTTCGGGAGCCCGGTCACGTTCCGCCAGAACTTCGCGACCGCGTTCGGCAGCACCCCGTCGAGCTACCGGCGCCGCTTCGACGCGCGCTGAGGCCCAACAGCGCCGCCGACGCCAGCAGCACCGCCAACGCGGTTTCCCATTTCTCACTTCTCACACCCTCCGCGAGCGCGCGTGCCAAGGAAGTTGCCTCGGGGAAACAGCAGCACGCACCTCGTGAAACATGCGGTTTCTACGCTCTGAGCATGTCAGCGACCACCCGTCGCCGTTCATCAACGGAGGAGCCACGATGCGCGCACCCACTCGAGCACACCGAGACGAGCTGTGATGACCCCGAAACAATCGCCGTACGGTGACGAAACATCCCAGACCTACGCTCACGACATGTCCACCCCCGCGCCCCGCTCTCGCCACGTCGTGGTGATCGGCGCTGGCATGGTCGCGCACCGATTCATCGAGTCGCTGCGATCGCAGGACTCCGATGGGGTCTGGGCGATCACCGTCATCGGCGACGAGCCGTGGCGACCCTACGACCGGGTGCAGCTCACGAGCACCTTCTCGGGCGTCGCCCCAGCCGCCCTCGAGCTGGGCAGGCCGCTCATGTGGTCGCACCCCAACGTGACGCTGCGCACCTCCGAGACCGTGACGAGTATCCACCCGGAGACCCGCACCCTCGTCACCTCCCTCGGCGCGACCGAGCACTACGACGAGCTCGTCATCGCCACCGGGTCCGCCGCCGCGAAGCCCCCGATCGCGGGAGTGGATGCGCCAGGCGTGCACGTGTACCGCACGGTCGACGACGTTGTCGCGCTGAAGGCGGAGGTTGCGGAGTTGTCACAGCGACTCGGCCGCACCGTCCGCGGCGCGGTCGTCGGTGGGGGACTTCTCGGCCTCGAGGCCGCAGGCGCCATGGTCGCCCTCGGCGCCGAGTGCACCGTCGTCCAATCGTCCGGCCACCTCATGTCCGCCCAGCTCGACGCGGGTGGTGGCGAGGCCCTCCGTCTCCTCATCGAGCATCTCGGCGTGGATGTGCGCACCGGTTCACGAGCCAGCGCCGTCGTCCTCGACGCCGAGGGCCGCGCGGCGGGACTCGACTTCCCGAACGGCGAACCCGAGCTCGCCGACCTCGTCGTCTTCGCCGTCGGCATCCGGCCCCGCGACGAGCTCGCGCGTGACGCCGGGCTCGCGCTCGGCGTTCGCGGTGGCATCGAGGTCGACGACGCCTGCCGAGCATCCGTCGCCAACATCTTCGCGATCGGCGAAGTCGCCTCCATCGACGGCGAGTGCTTCGGGCTCGTCGCCCCCGGATACTCCATGGCCGAGGTCGTCGCGAACCGCCTCACCGGGGGAGCGGCGACCTTCCCCGGAGTCGACCTCTCGACGAAGCTCAAGCTGACGGGCGTCGACGTGGCGAGCTTCGGCGACGCCTTCGCCGAGTCGCCCGGCGCGCTCGAGGTCACCTACGCCGACCCGGTCGGCGGCGTCTACAAGAAGCTCGTCATGTCCGACGACGGGAAGGTGCTGCTCGGCGGCATGCTCGTCGGCGACGCCTCCGCCTACACCTCCCTGCGCCCGATGGTCGGGCGCGAGCTCGGCACCGACCCGGCCGCGTACCTGCTGCCGGCCGACGGCATGCCGGAGGTCGGCGGCGACCTGCCGGACGACGCCACCGTCTGCTCCTGCAACAACGTCTCGGTCGGCGCGGTGCGCGGCGCCGTCACCGACCACGCCTGCACCGACCTCGCGGGCGTCAAGGCCTGCACCAACGCGGGCACCGCGTGCGGCTCCTGCGTGCCGCTCGTGAAGAAGATCTTCTCCACGGAGCTCGCGAAGACCGGCGTCGAGGTGAGCAACGCGCTCTGCGAGCACTTCGCGATGTCCCGCGCCGGGCTCTTCGATGCCGTCCGCGTCACTGGCCTCCACACCTTCACGGGCATCATCGAGCGGCACGGCAACGGGGGCCGAGGGTGCGACATCTGCCGCCCGGTCGTCGCCTCGATCCTCGCGTCCCTCGGCAACGGGCACATCCTCAAGGGCGAGCAGGCAGCCCTGCAGGACACCAACGACCACGTCATGGCGAACATGCAGAAGGACGGCACCTACTCGGTCGTCCCACGCATCCCCGGCGGCGAGGTCACCCCGGACGGGCTCATCGCGATCGGCGCCGTCGCCAAGGAGTACGGCCTCTACACGAAGATCACCGGCGGCCAGCGCATCGACCTCTTCGGCGCCCGCATCGAGCAGCTGCCCGAGATCTGGAAGAAGCTCATCGACGCCGGGTTCGAGTCAGGGCAGGCGTACGGCAAGGCGCTGCGCAACGTGAAGTCGTGCGTCGGCTCCACCTGGTGCCGGTACGGCGTGCAGGACTCGGTGGCCATGGCCATCTTCCTCGAGCTGCGCTTCCGCGGCCTCCGCTCGCCGCACAAGCTGAAGTTCGGCGTCTCGGGATGCGCGCGCGAATGCGCCGAAGCGCGCGCGAAGGACGTGGGTGTCATCGCCACGGAGAAGGGCTGGAACCTGTACGTCGGCGGCAACGGCGGCTTCACGCCACGCCACGCGGAGCTGCTCGTCGAGGACCTCGACGACGAGCAGCTCATCACCGCCATCGACCGCTTCATCGGCTACTACATCCGCACCGCCGATCGGATGCAGCGCACGGCCCGCTGGATCGAGGACCTCGACGGCGGCATCGACACCCTCCGCGCCGTCGTCCTCGAGGACAGCCTCGGCATCGCGGCGGACCTCGACGCCATGGTCGCGAACCACGTCGACAACTACAAGGACGAATGGCAGGAGGCGCTCAACGACCCCGAGGTCATGGAGCGGTTCGTCTCCTTCGTCAACGCCCCCACCACGCCGGACCCCTCGCTCGGCTACGTGCCAGAGCGAGGGCAGCTCCGCCCAGCAAACGACACCGACCGCAGCGCCGGCACGGTCATCGCAGGAACGACCTTGGAGGTCCGACGATGAGCATCGCCATCGACACGCAGACGGTCGACGCCGCGGCCGCGCAGACGCAGTGGGTCGCCGTCTGCCCACTGAGCGCCCTCCACCCGGAACGTGGGGTCGCCGCCATCCTCGACGGAACGCAGATCGCGCTCTTCCGCCTCGGCGACGAGTCGGTGTTCGCCGTGCAGCAATCCGACCCGTACTCGGGCTCGCAGGTCATGAGCCGTGGCCTCGTCGGCACTCGCGGCGGACGGCTCACCGTCGCCTCGCCCATGTTCAAGCAGGTCTTCGACCTCGCCACGGGCGAATGCCTCGACAGCGTCGGCAAAGAGGAGCGCACCCTCCTCACCTACCCCGTGCGCATCGAGCACGGCACCGTGCTCGTCGACCTCGGAGGCACACGATGAGCACGCTCATGGCACTCGACTTCACCGGCCGCGACGTCGTCATCGTCGGCGCGGGTGCCGTCTCCGCGAGACGCGCCCAGAAGTTCGTCACGGCCGGCGCATCTGTCACGATCGTCGCCCCCGAACTCGGCGGCACGATCGGCGGGCTCGTCGCCGACGGACTCGTCACCTGGCTCGCCGAGCCCGTCCGCGCAGACCACCTCGACGGTGCCTGGTTCGTCCACACCGCCACCGGCGACCAGACCACAGACCTGCTCGTCGCCGAATGGGCCAACGAGCGACGCGTCTGGTGCGTGAACGCGAGCGACGCATCCGCCGGCAGCGCCAAGACCCCCGCAACCTCCGACGCCGGGGCCGTCGAGATCGGCGTCGTCTCGAAGCAGGGCGCCGACCCGCGCCGCAGCCGCCTCATCTGCGACCAGCTCGCCGAGAACCTGCGCGCCGGGGACATCGACCTGCGCCGCCACCGTGCAGGCACAGGGCGGGTCGTGCTCGTCGGCGGGGGACCCGGCGACGCCGACCTCTTGACGCTCCGCGGCCGCCGTGCCCTCGCGGAGGCCGACGTCGTCGTCACCGACCGCCTCGGGCCGCGCTCGGTGCTCGCCGAGCTGCCCGCCGACGTCGAGATCATCGACGTGGGCAAGCAGCCCAAGCACCACCCCGTGCCGCAGGACGAGATCAACCGCATCCTCGTCGAGAAGGCCGAGCAGGGGCTCGTCGTCGTGCGCCTCAAAGGCGGAGACCCCTTCGTCTACGGGCGGGGTGGCGAAGAGGTGCTCGCCTGCAACGAAGCGGGCATCGACGTCGAGGTCGTCCCCGGCATCAGCAGCGCCATCTCCGTCCCGGCCGCCGCGGGCATCCCGGTCACGCACCGCGGCGTCGCCAACTCATTCCAGGTCGTGACCGGCCACCAGCGACTCGGAGCCGAACTCCTCAGATCGGTGAAGGGCGACACGTGCACCCTCGTGGTGCTCATGGGAGTCTCCGCCCTCGGCCGCATCTGCGACGAGCTCGTCGAGGCCGGAGTCCGAGACGACATGCCCGTCGCCATCGTCGAGAACGGACACACGCCCCGCCAGCGCGTCACGCGCGGCAGCCTCCGCACGATCGACGCCACAGCGCGCAGCGTCGGCGTCGCCAACCCCGCCATCATTATCATCGGCGAAGTCGCCCAGTTCGGCCTCCTGCAGGCCGCTCGTTCGCTCCAAGAACAGGACGCACTGTCAGCATGAGCTTCCCACCAGCGAGCGGTGCACGCACCCGCCCTCCCCAGGAACAGCACCTGGCAGGCGTCGTCGTCGTCGTGACGAGCGACCGCCGCTCCGGTGAGCTCGCGACCGCCCTCGAACGACGCGGGGCGATCATCCGCCACTCACCCTCGCTCACCATGACCGCCGTCGAAGACGACGCCGACCTGCTCGACGCGACGAAGCGCGTCATCGCGAACCCTCCGGACATCGTCGTCGCCACCACCGGCGTCGGCTTCCGAGGGTGGATCGACGCAGCGGATGCGCACGGGCTCGCGGAGGACCTCGTCGCGGTGCTCTCAAACGCGCGCATCGTCGCGAGGGGGCCGAAGGCACGCGGGGCGATCCAAGCGGCCGGGCTCAACGCCGACTGGGTGGCCGAGTCGGAGACCTCCGCCGAGCTCGCCCAGTTCCTGCTCGCAGAAGGCGTCGAGGGCGCGCGCATCGCCCTGCAGCACCACGGCTCGGGAGCCGACGGACTCGACGAGGAGTTCCTCGCCGCGGGGGCCGACGTCGAGAGCCTCATCGTGTACCGGTGGGGGCCACCCGCCGACCCGGCGCTGCTCTCGCGGTGGGCCTTCAAGGCGGCGGACGGCGAGGTCGACGCGATCGTGTTCACGTCGGCGCCGGGCGTCTCCGCGTGGCTCGAGTCGTTCTCCGGCGATGCTGACGCGGACGACGCCGAGAAGAGCGGCGGCGCGCTCGACCGGATCCGTCAGCGCTGCCGCGATGGGTCGCTCGTGACCGTCGCGGTCGGCCCCATCACCGCCGCCCCGCTCCGCTCGGTCGGCATCGAACCCGTCGTCCCGAAGCGCGGACGGCTCGGCGCGCTCATCCGCGAGCTCATCGAGCACTACGCGCAGCGCGCTGCCGAAGGCATCGAGACCGAAGCGGGACGCCTCTTCCTCCGCTCCAGCTGCGCCGTCATCGGCGACGACGTCATCGAGCTCTCGCCGGGTGCCCTGCGCGTCCTGCGCCTCCTCGCCGGCAACCCGGGCGGTGTCGTCACGAGGGAGCAGATCCTCGCCAGGCTGCCGGGCAGCCCGACGACCACCCATGCGGCCGACGTCGCCGTCGCCCGCCTCCGCGAATCCTTCGGCGACCGAGCGATCGTGCAGACCGTCGTGAAGCGCGGCTACCGACTGCGCATCCGCACGAGCTGATCCCAGGCCAAGAGAGTGAGCACGGAGATGAACGAGCAGCCCCCGCGTCCCACGATCCTCGTGGGTGCATCCCACGGGACGGACAACACCGACGGGCAGGCCGTCATCCGTGAGCTGCTGCGGCGCGCCCAGCAGCTGCGGCCCGACGTGCAGGTCGTCGAAGCGTTCGTCGACGTCCAGCAGCCGAGCCTCGTCGAGGTGCTCGCGGGGCTCCCGGAGGACGCCGAGGTCGTAGTCGTGCCCGTGCTGCTCACGGTCGGATTCCACACGCAGGTCGACATCGCCGAAGCCGTCGCCGCACGCCCCGGCACCTCCGTGGCCGCCCCGCTCGGGCCCGACGCGCGCCTCTCGCAGCTGCTCTGGGAGCGTCTCCTCGAAGCTGGCGGCAGTGCCGAAGACGGAGTCGTCATTGCCGTCGCGGGCTCCACGGCCGCCGCCGCCGTGCCCCGCTTCCACGAGCTGCGCGAGCAGTTCAACGGCATCGGCGGTGCGGATGCGCTCCTCGGCTACGGCGCGGCCCTCGACCCGCGCGTGCCCGCCGCCGTCGATATCGCCAGGCGCCAGCGACCCGGCGCGAGCGTCAGCATCGCCAGCTACCTCCTCACCCCTGGCTTCTTCCACGACCGGGTGTCGGAGGCAGGAGCCGACATCGTGGCGGCGCCCCTCGGCGTGGACGACCGCATCGCGGAGATCATCCTCGAGCGGTTCGACGCCGTCGTCACCACGGCGGCGCTCGTCTGACGGCGCTTCTCACAGCGCGCGGACGGAGGCGAGAGGGAATGGAAACCAGAACGCACCGCACGAGCCACGGGGCCGAAACTGCACGCGAATAGCGTGTGGACACCGGGCCGAACACGGCCACAGAGCACCGCCAGAGCGAAAGGGAACCTGTGTCCTACGTCAAGCCGAACGACCTCGTCACCACCATGATCGATGCCGGCGAGAGCAAGATCTTCCTCTCGACCCGCGACACCATCATCCGCTCCACGATGGGCGGCGCCTTCCTCACCATCGCCGCGGCCTTCGCCGTCACCGTCAGCGTGACGACCGGCGTCCCGCTCCTCGGCGCCCTGCTCTTCCCCGTCGGCTTCATCATGCTGTACCTGCTCGGCTACGACCTCCTCACGGGCGTCTTCGTGCTCGGCCCGCTCGCCTGGCTCGACAAGCGGCCCGGTGTCACCCTCCGGGGCGTGCTCCGCAACTGGGGCCTCGTGTTCGTCGGCAACTTCATCGGCGCCTTCACGATCGCCGTGCTCATGGCCATCGTCGTCACGAACGGCTTCGCGACACCCCCGAACGCGGTGGGCGAGGCCATCGGCCACATCGGCGAAGGCCGAACCGTCGGCTACGCCGAGCACGGTGCCTCCGGGATGCTCACGCTGTTCGTCCGTGCGGTGCTCTGCAACGCCATGGTCGCGACCGGAGTTGCACTCGCCATGATCTCCAAGAGCGTCTCCGGCAAGGTCATCGCCATGTGGATGCCCATCATGCTGTTCTTCTTCATGGGCTTCGAGCATTCCATCGTGAACATGTTCCTGTTCCCGTCTGGCCTGCTCCTCGGCGCCGACTTCACGCTCCTGGACTACCTCATCTGGAACGAGATCCCCACGGTCGTCGGCAACCTCGTCGGCGGACTGCTCTTCGTCGGCCTGCCGCTGTACTTCACCTACGGCCGCACCGGTACGCCTCGAGCGGTGGCCGCCAAGCTCGCTGCGACCGAGGCGAAGGCCCCCGCCGCGGTCTGAGCTGCCCGCTCACCCGGCTGACCCGCCCACCCGGGTAGAAGAGTCAGCCAGATGCATCCTCCTTTGTTCGCGAGCCTGCTTCTGGCTGACTCTTCTCGGGTTTCTGCGCTGTTCTCAGCCCACCGCCACCGCCACCGCCCAGCGGGGGAGCTCCGCGCCTCTCCGCGCACGCGAGAGGCCCCGGCCCTCAGGCGGTTGCCTGAAGACCGGGGCCTAGCGCGTTGCTTCCGCGGCTCGCCGAGCTCGCTACGCGTTGTGCTCGGTGCGGTCGCCGGACCAGTCGGTGTGGAAGACGCCGTCGCGGTCGACGCGCTTGTAGGTGTGGGCGCCGAAGAAGTCGCGCTGCCCC
>NZ_PSXZ01000043.1:0-1145 GCF_002931375.1 Pseudoclavibacter sp. RFBJ3
CTAGTCGTTTTCGGGGAAGCCGAGGTTGATGCCGCCGTGCTTGGCGGGGTCGAGCCAGCGGCTGGTGACGGCTTTCTCGCGAGTGTAGAAGTGGAAGCCCTGGAGGCCATAGGCCTTGGAGTCGCCGAACGCGGAGTCTTTCCAGCCGCCGAAGGAGTAGTAGGCGACGGGGACGGGGATGGGCACGTTGATGCCGATCATGCCGACCTGGATCTCGTTCTGGAAGCGGCGGGCGGCGCCGCCGTCGTTGGTGAAGATCGCGGTGCCGTTGCCGAACTGGCCGGTGTTGATGAGTTCGACGCCTTCCTCGAAGCTCTTCACGCGCACGATGCCCAGGACGGGGCCGAAGATCTCTTCCGTGTAGGCGCGGCTGGTGGTGGGGAGGTTGTCGATGAGGGTCGGGCCGAGCCAGAACCCGCCCTCGGCGCCTTCTGCCGTGATCTCGCGCCCGTCGACGAGCACGTCGGCGCCGTCGTCGTGGGCGATCTGGATGTAGGAGGCGATCTTGTCGCGGTGCACTTCCGACACGATGGGGCCCATGTCGGGTTCTGCGTGCGTGTCGGTGGGGGTGCCGTCACCGATACGGAGCTTCGCGATGCGCTCCTTCACCTTCTCGATGAGCTGGTCCGCGACGGGCTCGATCGCGAGGACGATGCTGATGGCCATGCAGCGCTCGCCCGCGGACCCGTAGCCGGCGTTGATGGCCTGGTCGGCGACGAGGTCGAGGTCGGCGTCGGGGAGCACGAGCATGTGGTTCTTCGCGCCGCCGAGGGCCTGCACTCTTTTGCCGTTCTTGGAGGCGGTCTCGTAGATGTACTGCGCGATCGGGGTCGAACCGACAAACGAGATCGCGGCGACGTCGTCGTGGTTGAGGAGGCCGTCGACGGCCTGCTTGTCGCCGTTGAGGACGTTGAAGACGCCGTCGGGCAGGCCCGCTTCCTTCCAGAGCTCCGCGAGCCAGATCGCGGCGGAGGGGTCCTTCTCGCTCGGCTTGAGCACGACGGTGTTGCCGACCGCGATCGCGATGGGGAAGAACCACATGGGGACCATCGCGGGGAAGTTGAACGGGCTGATGATGCCGACCACGCCGAGGGCCTGCTTGATGGAGAACACGTCGACGCCGGTCGAGGCGTTCTCGGTGAAGT
>NZ_PSXZ01000029.1:0-30197 GCF_002931375.1 Pseudoclavibacter sp. RFBJ3
GCGCGTGACGTTGACGCCGGCGCCGATGAGGGCGCGGATCCCTTCAGGGGTGTTGACGGCTGGACCGAGGGTGGCGACGATCTTCGCTCTACGGCTCATCTTGCTTTGCACCTCGAGGTGGTGGTTGACGATGCGGCCACGGAATGTCGCCGCATGGGCTTTGTGTTTTGACAATCGGTTGCCATACTACCGGTGAGTCGCAACCACCTCCTCTTCGAAGTGGCGGCTCCGAGGATGCGACCGTGCGTTCGTGCCACTCATCCGAGGGCCAACGGCCCGGGTGCACGGTCGCACCCCCTCGCCATCAGGCGACCGACATGCCGCGCCTCGCTCGCAACTCGCGCCTGGAATTGCCCAGTGAACACCCAGGGAAATTACTTAGCTTCAGGTTAATCGTTCTCAAAGAACGGGAGATCGATCCGAAGATGCCTGGTCGCGCCAGCTACGGCGGCGCCTCAGCGGCCCCCTCGCACGCCCGTGATTCCCTGTGCGCTGCGACCATGCACCACCTGAACAGGAGTCCGATGACCATCGCAACCACAGACACCTCCAGGACAGACTCAGAAGTTCCCCCCGATATCGAAGACCTGCGCCGAAAGTATCGCCGGGAGCGCGACCGCCGTGCTCCGTCAGGCTCAACTCGGAGCTACACCTCAGCGGCAGGCACATTCGGCTACTACGCCAAGGACCCCTACACCCCCTACCACGAGCGCCCCGCACTGACTGACACGGTCGAAGCCCTCATCATCGGAGCTGGCTTCGGCGGCCTCC
This sequence comes from Pseudoclavibacter sp. RFBJ3, assembly GCF_002931375.1. Lineage (NCBI taxonomy): Bacteria > Bacillati > Actinomycetota > Actinomycetes > Micrococcales > Microbacteriaceae > Pseudoclavibacter > Pseudoclavibacter sp. RFBJ3. Next base: position 772 of record NZ_PSXZ01000029.1, read on the forward strand.
TGACCGCCGCGCGGCTCAAGGAGTCGGGCGTCGAGTCGGTGAGGATCATGGACGAGGCCGGCGACGTGGGCGGCACCTGGTACTGGAACAGGTACCCCGGCATCCACTGCGACATCGAGTCGTACGTGTACATGCCACTGCTCGAAGAGGTCGGCTACATGCCGAGATGGCGGTACGCGCCAGGCGAGGAGATCCGTCGGCACGCGATTGCCATTGCAGAGCACTACGGCCTGTACGACGACGCACTGTTCCAGACCAGAGCGACCGCTCTCGAATGGGACGCCGAACGCGAGAACTGGCTGGTGACGACCGACCGCGGTGACCGCTTCCACGCGACCTACGTGGTGACCTCCTCCGGCACGCTCACGCAGCCGAAGCTGCCCGGCATCCCCGGCATCGAGACCTTCCGCGGGCACACGTTCCACTCCAGCCGCTGGGACTACTCGTACACGGGAGGAACCGCAGATGGCGGACTGTCCAGGCTTGCCGACAAGCGGGTCGCAGTCGTGGGCACGGGGGCGACCGGGCTGCAGCTCATCCCCCACGTCGGTCGAGACGCCCAGCACCTCTTCGTCTACCAGCGCACGCCGTCCACGGTGGATGTCCGCGACAACCGCCCCACGAATCCGGAGTGGGCTGCTTCCCTGCGCCCCGGCTGGCAGCGAGAGCGGATGGAGAACTTCCTGGAGGTCCTCGCCGGGGAACACGTCGAGGAGAGTCTCGTGACCGACGGCTGGACGGCGACGGTCGACCTGCAGCGCCAGATCCTGAGCGGCGCCGTCGACGAGAGCGTCTCGCGCGAAGAGCGGGAACTGCGCGACGAGCTCGACGACGCTCGCACGATGAACCGCATCCGCTCGCGCGTCGACGAGGTCGTAGCCGATCCCGCGACCGCCGAGGCCCTCAAGCCCTGGTATCGGTACATGTGCAAGCGACCTGGCTTCAGCGACGAGTACCTGCAGACCTTCAACCGGCCGAACGTGACGCTCGTCGACACCGCGGACCACGGGGGCATCACGCGCATGACGGAGACGTCGGTGGTCGTCGGCGACGAGGAGTTCGAGGTCGACTGCGTGATCTTCGCGACCGGATTCGAGGTCGGCGTGTCCGGTGTGCTCTCCGGCACGCTTCCCGTCACGGGGCGCGGCGGGCAGACGCTGCTGGAAGCGTGGGGGCAGGGGATCCAGACGCTTCACGGATTCGCGACCCACGGGTTCCCGAACCTCTTCCACCTCAGCGCGCTGCAGAACGCCAACTCGGTGAACTTCACGCACATCCTGCAGGAACAAGCCGAGCACATCGCTGCGGTCATCGGAGAAGGGCGTCGACGCGGTGCCAGATACCTGGAACCGACACTCGAAGCACAGCACGCGTGGGTGCGGGAAGTCGCATCCACGGCCGCCGATACTCGCGCGTTCCAGGCGGAGTGCACGCCGGGCTACTACAACGGAGAAGGCACTCGCTCCATCGGCGGTGCGACCTACAGCCCAGGCCCGGTCGTCTTCCATCGGGTGCTGCGCGAGTGGCGCGCGAACCGGATGCACGAGATTCTCGTCGAACCGTCCACGTCTCACCCGCAGGAGACCGCCGGCGTGGGGGTGAGCGCATGACCTCGAGTCGGAACCGCGGGCGGACTGCGGCTATCGGAGCCGGCACGGCGCTCCTCGCGGTCGCGCTGAGCGGATGCGCCACCACCGCTGGGCAGCCCGCAAGCGGCACCACGGCGTCGCCGCAGAACATCACGGCCACGGAGGTGGCGCAGGTCACGACCGTGCACGAGGCAACGGGCATGACCTTGCTCGAAGGGCCGACATTCGGCGACGACGGACTGCTGTACCTCGTCGACGTGACAGCCCCTCCCGGCTCCCCGAAGGTGCACCGTATCGATGTGGAGACGGGCGAGTCCTCGTCGGTCTACACCGACGACCGGAGCGCGCTCACCTCGGCGCAGTTCAGCCCCGTCGACGGACGCCTCTACGTCACCGACTTGATCGGCGGCCGCATCCTGAGCATGACCGCCGAGGGCGAGGACCCGCGCGTGGTCTTCGAAGGAGAAGTCGAAGGGACGCCGATGAGCCCGGACGACCTGTCCTTCGACGAGACCGGCGCGTTGTTCGTGACCGACGCGGCCGGAGCATTGGCACCGTACTGGGAACCGTCCGGGCGTCTCGTGCGCGTCTCCGCAGACCGAGCCACCGCCGACGTCCTGGCCAGCGAGCTCGCGTCACCGAACGGACTCGCGTTCACTCCCGACGCGAGCGGACTGTGGGTGACGCTCAACACCGGCAACCAGGTCGACTACCTGACGCTCGCCGAGGACGGCACGTCGGTCGCCACAGCCCACCCGGCCATCCGCGTGGATGCCGGCAAGGCGCAGATCGATTCGGCGGCGGTTGACGCGGAGGGAAATCTCTACGTCGGTCTGCACAATCGCGCGGCGGTCCTCGTCTACGACCCCGACGGATCGCTCGTCGCGGAGGTCGTCGTTCCCGACGACGCCGGGGTCTCGTCCGCGACCAACATCGCCATCCAGCCCGGCACGACCAACGGGTTCCTCACCGTGAGCGGTGAGGGTGGTGGTTTCGTGTACGAGTTCGAGGCGCTCGGCGAGGGCATCCGACCCTCGAACGGCGGGTAGCTCCACCGCGAGGGGAGGCAGATCGTGAGCCTATCCGCCGATTCGACGTACGGTGGTCGTGTGCCGCGACAGGAAGACGAACGGATAGAGCTGCTCGCGCAGGCGACGGCGCTCGATGCGACCTTCAGAGACGCTGCTCTTCGAACCTTCCTGCCTCCCCTCCTCGACATCGACCTCACGGTGCAGCAGCTCAAAGTGCTGACGGTGCTCGTGACGACCGAGGACGGCACGACCGGCGCGAGACTCGCCGGTATGTTCGATGTGTCCATGGCGTCGATGTCGAAGCTGCTCGACCGGCTCGAGGCCCGCCAGATGGTCTCGCGCCATGAGGACCCGGATGATGCGAGAGCCAAGCGCGTTCGGGCGACCGACATCGCACGATCGGCGATGCGGAACCTCGTCGTCACTGGTCCTGAGTTCAGAGACGGCATCCTGGGCGACCTCGAGCTCGGAGAGCTGCGGGCTTTCGTGCGCGGCATGACCGCCGTCTCCGACGCTCTGGCGGCACGCGCCGCCCGACCATCCCAGGGCGCCGACAGAGCGGAGTGAGCACAAGGCGCACTCCGCTCCGTCAGTGTCAGCGGCTGGTCAGCGCTGGCTCCGAGTCCGTCGACGCCCCTTCCGTCGGGGCGACACCGCTGTCGACGCCGTGCTTGCTCGCGGGGATGCAGCAGGCGACCGCGGTGGCAAGGGCCGCAATGCCGGCGCCGATCACCAGCACCACACGGAAGCCGGCTTCCGACGGCATGACGGGGCCGGGGCCCGACTCCAGCGTCATCTGCGCGAGGACGACGCCGACAATGGCCGCGCCGACCGTCGTGCCCAGCGAACGCATGAGCGTGTTGAATCCGTTCGCCGCAGCCGTTTCAGAGAGGGGGACGGACCCCATGATGAGGGCTGGCATCGCCCCGTAGGCGAGCGCGACGCCGCTGTTGACGACCAGCGAGGTTGCGAGGATCCCCCAGACGCTTCCCATGCCGAAGAGCGCAACCCCGTAGCCGAGGGCTATGACCGCGGAGCCGAGTGCGAGCGTGAACTTGGGCCCACGTCGGTCGGTCAACCGGCCGCCGACGGGTGAGAGCACGAGCATCATGAGCCCGGCGGGAGCCATCCAGAGCCCGGCGGCCAGGACGCTCTGTCCGAGGCCGAATCCGGTGCTCGTCGGAAGCTGCAGCACCTGAGGCAGGACCAGCATGCTGGCGTACATGCCGAAGCCGACGAAGATCGAGGCGATGTTCGTGAAGAGCACGCGAGGTCTCACTGCGGTGCGCAGGTCGATCAGGGGATCCCGTGTTCGAGTCTCCCAGAAGCCCCAGGCGACGAAGACGAGGGCCGCGACGGCGAAGAGGCCGAGCGTCACGCCCGAAGTCCACCCCCACAAGGACCCCTGCGAGATCGCCAGGATCAGCGAGACGAGGCCGATTGCGAGGCCGATCGCACCGGGTGCATCGAACCGCTGGCCGGCAGCGGCGGCTGGAACGGCAGGGAGCACGAGGCGAAGCGCGAGTGCGGCCAGCACGGTCACTGCGGCGCTTCCCCAGAAGAGCGTGCGCCAATCGGCGAACTCGATGACGGCGGCCGCCACTGGTAGACCGATCGCACCGCCCACGCCGAGTGTGGCACTCACGGTCGCGATGGCCGACGACAGCTTCTCTCGGGGGACGGTGTCTCGCAGCATGGCGATGCCGAGCGGCACCAGGCCGGTCCCAGCTCCTTGTAGCGCGCGTCCGGCGATCATGACCTCGACACTCGGCGCTATCGCACACAGGACCCCTCCGAGAATGAGCGGCACGGTCGAGATGAGGAGCATGCGCCGCTTCCCGAAGAGATCGCCGAGGCGCCCCGCGATCGGCACGGCGACGGCTCCCGCGAGCAGCGTTGCGGTGACGATCCAGGCCGTGTTCGACAGCGATGTGTCGAAGATCGCGGGGAGCTGGGCGATCAAGGGAGTGATCATCGTCTGCGTGAGCGAGGCGGCGATGCCTGCGAAGGCCAGCACGGCGACGACGCGTCCGGAGCGAGTGGGGGAAGTAGCCAACCTGTTCTCCTGAAGATGCATAGTGCAATTGATATGTATTCTGCAATTGCAGGATACACACCCGAGTAGACTCAGGCCACACCAACGCGGATTCACGGCGTTGAGACGGAGGCTCCATGGATCGACGCATCGCCGATATCGAGTACCAGCAGATGCTGCTCGGCCGCTTCTCGGCGTCACAGCACCGCCACGACGAGGGCGTCGAACGCAGCGCCTACCTGCTGCTGAGCAGACTCCACCAGCAGGGTCCGATGTCGATCGGCGAACTCAGCGTGGCTCTGCGACTCGACACCTCCACCGTCCATCGACAGACCAGCTCGGCCATGCAGGCGGGCCTGCTCGAGCGCATCCACGACCCCTCTGGGGGCATCGCACGAAAGTTCAACGTCACCGCAGAGGGAGAGAAGCGCCTCCTCGCCACACGGCAGCGCTCGCTCACAGCCCTCGAGCACATCCTCGACGAATGGCCAGACGACGACGTCAATCGGTTCGCCGACTACCTGAGCAGGTTCAATCTGGCAATCGAGGGCTACAGCGAGGCCACCAGAGCCCAGGAGCAGCGCTGAACTCAGCGCTTCCGCGACGGTCGAGAACCCGCCCACGGAGGTCGCCTCTCACCGAAGCGGCTAGCGTGAAACGCATGCCGGATGCTCTGCCAGACCAGCCCACGCACGACGCGCCACGCGACCCTGCGCCCGACCGAGCAACTGGGATGCGGGCGGTCGTGAACTCGACGGATGGCGGCCCGCGGAGCTTGCAGCTCCGCGAGGTGCCGGTGCCCCACCGAGCTCCAGGTCATGTGCTCGTCGAGGTGCGGGCGGCCGGCGCCGCGTTCCCCGACGTGCTGCAGTCGCGCAGCGAGTACCAGCACCGCATCCCGAATCCGTTTGTGCTCGGCAGCGAGTTCGCGGGAGTTGTCGCCGAGGCCGGCGAAGACTCCGGGTTCGCAGAGGGCGACCGGGTCTTCGGTGTCGCCAGCCATGGCGCCTTCGCCGAGTACGTCGTCGCACCGGCCGACCGGGTGCTGCCGCTGCCCGACTCGATCAGCTTCGTGGATGCCGCGGCGCTGCCCATCAACCTCCTGAGCGCCGACTTCGCCCTCCGCGACCGCGGGCAGGTGCGGGCAGGGGAGACCGTCCTCATCCAGGGGGCCGCTGGCGGGCTCGGCGTCGCCCTCATCCAGCAGGCGAAGCTCATCGGCGCCACCGTCATCGCCGTCGTCTCGACCGAGGAGAAGGCTGCGCTCGCACGCTCGGTCGGCGCTGACCACACGGTCTTCGCTGCAGACTTCCTCGCCGAGGTCCGCCAGCTCACCGACCACCGCGGTGTCGACGTCGTCCTCGACCCCGTCGGCGGCGACCGCTTCACCGACTCCCTGCGGTGCCTCGCGAAGCGCGGGCGCCTCGTCGTGCTCGGCTTCACCGGCGGCAGCATCCCGACCGTCAAGACCAACCGGCTGCTGCTTGGCAACATCTCCGTCGTCGGCGCGGCTTGGGAGGGGCTCATGCCCGAGTGCCTCGTGTCGCTCCCCGAGCAGTGGGCACGGCTCTCGCCCGCCGTCGAGCGCGGCGAGCTGCGCGCCTCGATCACCGCGGTCGTCCCCCTCCGCGAAGCAGCCGAGACCGTCGCGAGCCTCGAGGAGCGCCGCGCCCGCGGCAAGGTCGTGATCGACCTCGGCCTGGAGTAGGCGGACGCCGCGAGCTGCGCCGGGGCTCACGAGACGACGCGCCCCTCGACTCACCCCCTCGCCCGATGCCAGACTCGGATGATGACTGGCCCCACCGCCCCCGCGTTCGTCGCCGAACTCCCCGCCCCCATCGCTCGCCTCGCGGAGGGTGTCGAGCTGCTCGACCCGGCGGATGCTCCCCCGTTGCGCTGGGGAATCCTCGGTGCCGGCCATATCGCGCGCAGATTCGCGCACGAGGTGCCCCGTCACACCCGGTCGGCGATTGCGGCGGTCGGGGCGCGCGAGCTGTCGCGCGCCGAGGCCTTCGCCCAGGAGCTCGACGTCGAGCGTGCGTACGGTTCCTACGCCGAGCTCATCGCGGATCCGAGCGTCGACGCGATCTACCTGGCAACCATCAACTCGACACACCACGAGCTCGCGCTCGCGTGCATCCGCGCAGGCAAGCCGGTGCTCGTCGAGAAGCCGTTCACGCTCAATGCCCGCGAGGCCCGCGAGGTCTTCGCCGCTGCAGAACAGCGTGGAGTGCTCGTCGTCGACGGCATGTGGACGCGGTTCCTCCCCCAGTTCACGGTGACGAGGCAGATCGCCGCCAACGGAATGCTCGGTCGCCTCGTCACCGCCCACGCGAACTTCGCCGGGATCATGGAGACCCCCGTCCCGCGCATCGTGGACGTCGAGCAGGGCGGTGGCGCGCTGCTCGACATCGGCGTCTACTCGGTCGCCGCGGTCCACGATCTCATGGGCTCGCCCGTCGAGGTCGCCGCGGCAGGCAACCTGCTTCCCGGGTACGCCGTCGACGGGTCCGCATCCGTCATCATGCGCACCGCGAGCGCCGTCGGCACGGCTCGGTGCAGTTTCGAGGGACGAGCCGCGTCGAGCGCGGAGTTCGTGTTCGAGCACGGCATCGTCGAACTGCCCGGGGAGTTCTTCGTTCCGGGAATGCTCCGCGTGAGCGAGTTCGACCGCGACGGGTCCGGGGAGGCCACGGACGAGTCGACCGATGGCGTCAGCGGTGCCACCGTCAGCGAGTGGGATGCGACGGTGCCAGGCGGCTTCCAGTTCGAGGCCGCCGAGTTCGCGCGTCTCCTCGCAGACGGGGCCACGCAGTCTCCCGTGATGCCCTGGCAGGCATCCATCGAGATCTTGGAAGTGCTCGACCAGGCCCGGGCCGCGGTTGGCGTCGTCTACCCGGGCGAGACGACCCCGTAGCCCTCCCGCTTGCCATGTCTCGAGGATGTGGTTACAGTGACAGCGGCTTGTCACTGCTTCCGCAGGCAACACCGCAGCTGTTTCGACGACGATTTCAGCAAGCGTGTTCCTAGGAGAGCAAGATGATCATTCGGCGGGTACTCAACAACAACGTTGTTGACGCGTTGGACGACTCCCTGCAGGAGGTCATCGTCTTCGGCAAGGGACTCGGGTTCCGCTCGAAGCCGGGCGAGCGCGTCGACCAGTCGCTCGTCGAGAAGGTCTTCCGGCTCGAGGACGACGCGGCCAGCCGGCATTTCGCCTCCATCGTCGACTCGATCCCGGCCGAGATCCTCACCGCCACCGCCGACCTCGTCGCCCGCGCGCGCGCCGAGCTGAGCGCGAAGATCAGCGACAGCCTCTACGCGAGCCTCGCGGACCACTTCGTGTTCGCCGTGCAGCGTGCCCGCGACGGCGGCGACTTCACCGTGCCGCTCGCCGTCGAGGTGCGCCGCTACTACCCGAGCGAGTACGCCTTCGCGAAGAGCGCCGTCGCCGAGCTCAACTCGCGCCTCGACGTCGAACTCCCCGAGGAGGAGGCGACGAGCATCGCCCTCCACGTCATCAACGCCCAGGTCGGCGGCGCCGCCGACAGCGCGGCCCGCCTCATGGAGCTGACCCACTCGATCCTCGACATCGTGCGCCTCCACTTCGGCCTGCACTACGACGACGCCAACTCGTCGTATCTCCGCTTCGTCACCCACGTGCGCTTCTTCGCGCAGCGTGTGCTCCTCGGCGAGACCGTGCAACGCGACGACGCCGAGCTGCTGCGCATCCTCACCGAGCAGAAACCGGCAGCGTTCTCGAGCGTCGACAAGGTGGATGCGTTCGTGAAGCGCAGCCACGGGCACGCGATGAGCGCCTCCGAGAAGGTCTACCTCGGTCTGCACATCGCGAACTTCCTCTGACACGGCACCGCCGCATCCACCCCACAGTTTTCAACACCCCAAGAATCCACCGCAGCGTGAGGGCAACCGCGTGAAGCCGGGATTCTCCCCGACCAGGAGACACCCCATGAAGTACGAGAAAGACGCCGCAGCGATCATCGCCGCAGTCGGCGGCGAAGAGAACATCTCCTCGCTCTACCACTGCGTCACCCGCCTGCGCTTCGGCCTGAAGGACAACACGAAGGCAGACCAGGCCGCGCTCACCGCGATCGGGCCCGTCGTCGGCGTCAACGACGCCGGCTCGCAGTACCAGGTCATCATCGGCAACGACGTGCCGCTGGTGCACAAGGCGATCGTCGCCGAGCTGCCGCGCCTCGCGAGCTCCGAAGAGGGCGCAGCAGATGCATCCGCCGGCACCAAGGGCGGCAAGCAGAAGCTGCACACCCGCTTCTTCGACTTCATCTCCGGCGTGTTCGCACCCATCCTCCCGGCCATCGCCGGCGCGGGCCTCCTCAAGGGTGTGCTCGCCCTCATCAACGCGTTCGGCTGGGTCGACCCGAGCTCGCAGACGTTCCTCATCTTCTCGGCCATCGCCGACGCGGTCTTCTTCTTCCTGCCGATCGTCGTCGCCGTCTCGGCAGCGCGGAAGCTCAACGCGAACCCCTACGTCGCGGCGTCCCTCGGCGCGGTCCTCGTCTACCCGGCGCTCACGACCATGCTCAGCGCCGGCGAGCCGGTCGCGCTCCTCGGGGTCACGGTCACGTCGGTCTCCTACGCGTACTCCGTCATCCCCGTGCTGCTGGGCGTCTACCTCATGTCGTGGGCTGAGCGCCTCTTCACGAAGATCATCCCGTCGTTCCTGAAGCTGACCTTCGTGCCGATGCTCACGCTCGTCACGGTCGTCCCGATCACGCTCGTCGCCCTCGGCCCGCTCGGCACCTTCGTCGGCAACGGCGTCGCGGGCGGCATCAACTGGGCGCTCGACAACGGCGGCGCACCTGCCGGCTTCGTGATCGGCGCGCTGCTCCCGCTCATCATCATGACCGGGATGCACTACGCGCTCGTCCCCTTCATCCTGCAGAACCTCGCCACTCTCGGCTACGACAAGTTCCTGCCCCTCACCTACGTGCAGACGTTCGCGACCGCCGGTGCAGTCTTCGGCGTCTTCCTCCGCGCCAAGAACGCGCAGATCAAGGCGCTCTCCCTCTCGACGACCTTCACGGCCCTCATGGGCGTCACCGAGCCAGCCCTCTACGGACTCGCACTCCCGCTGCGCCGCCCCCTCATCGCCTCCATGGCGGGAGCCGGCGTCGGCGGCGCCATCTCGCTCGGCTTCGGCGTGCAGGCCTACGTGCTCGCCGGCAACGGCGGCCTCCCCGGCCTGCCGGGCCTCGTCGGAGCCACCTTCGGGTGGGCGATCCTCGGCATCGTCCTCGCGTTCATCGTCTCGACCGTCGTCTCCGCCATCCTCGGCATCGACGAGTCGATCCTCGCCAAGGCCTCCCAGACCGTCGCGGCGCACGAGAAGCCGGCGGCCGCAGCCACCGCAGCCAGCGCCGCCTCGACGACGGATGCACCCCTCGCGCCCTCGAGCGGCGAGCTCATCGCCTCCCCCATGGCAGGCGAGCTCATCCCCCTCGACGACGTGCCAGACAAGACGTTCTCGCAGCGTCTCGTCGGCGACGGCGCCGCCATCCGCCCGACCAGCGGTCACGTCACGTCGCCCGTCACGGGAGAAGTCGTCACCGTCTTCCCGACCAAGCACGCCGTCGCCATCCGCAGCGACCAGGGCACCGAGGTGCTCATCCACATCGGCATCGACACGGTCTCCCTGCAGGGCCGCGGCTTCGAGGCGCACGTCGCGGAAGGCGACCGCGTCACCATCGGCGACCCGCTCATCGACGTCGACCTCGACGCCGTCAGCGCCACCAACGACACCGTGACGGTCATCGTCATCACCAACCTCGGCCTGCGCTCGATCGTGCCGGGCACCCCCGGCACGCGCGGGAACGGCGACGCGCTCATGCACGTCCTCTCCACCATCGACGCCGAGGCCAGCCACAAGGAGGCAACCGCATGACCCGCACCACGGAGCAGCGCACCGCAACCGACCCGAGCCCGCACGGAGCCTCCGGCGCCTTCCCCAACGGATTCCTCTGGGGCACCGCATTCGCCGCGAACCAGGTCGAGGGTGGCTTCGACCAAGACGGCAAGGGCCTCTCGCAGGCCGACGTCATCCCCTTCCGCAAGACCGGCGACTACGTCGACATCACCTCCCTCATGAAGGCGACGGATGCGCAGATCGCCGAAGCCATCGCCACCCCGGGCGCTGCCGGCTACCCCAAGCGCTCGGCAAGCGACTTCTACAACCGCTGGGAGGGCGACGTCGAGCTCTTCGCGGAGCTCGGCCTGAAGTCACTGCGCATGTCGATCGCCTGGTCGCGCATCTTCCCCAACGGCGACGACGCCCAGCCCAACGAGGAAGGCCTCCTCTTCTACGAGCGTCTCTTCACGCGCCTCCGCGAGCGCGGCATCGAACCGGTCGTCACGATGTCGCACTACGAGATGCCCCTGCACCTCGTCACCGAGTACGGCGGATGGTCGAACCGCGCCGTCGTCGGCCTCTTCGAGACGTACGCGAGGACCATCCTCACGCGGTACCGGGGACTCGTGCGCTACTGGCTCACGTTCAACGAGATCAACACGACCCTCATCGAGCCGTACACGGGCGGCGGCATCATCGAGCGCGAACCCGAGGAGGGCGTCGACCCACGCCAGGTCGGCTACCAGGCGCTGCACCACCAGTTCGTCGCGAGCGCCCTCGCCACGAAGGCCGCCCGCGAGATCGCCCCGGATGCGCAGGTCGGCTGCATGCTCGCCCGCATGGCCCACTACCCGGCCACCTCGGCGCCCGCCGACATCGTGCGGGCCCAGTGGGACAACAACATGAACCTGTTCCACACCGACGTGCAGGTGCGCGGCCGGTACTCGGGAACCGTGCGGCGCTTCTGGCGCGACACGGGCATCCACGTCGCCATGGAGCCGGGCGACGAGGCGCTCCTCGCCGCCAACACGGTCGACTTCATCTCGTTCAGCTACTACATGAGCCTCGTCTCCTCCGTGAGCCCCGAGCAGTACGGCGCAACGGGTGGCAACCTGTTCTCGACGATCAAGAACCCCCACCTGCAGACCACCGAATGGGGCTGGCACCTCGACCCCGAGGGCCTGCGGTTTGTGCTCAACGACCTGTGGGACCGCTACCAGGTGCCGCTGTTCATCGTCGAGAACGGCCTCGGGGCGACGGATGTGCTCGAAGGGTCCGGCGACGACCGGGCCGTGCACGACGAGTACCGGATCGACTATTTCCGCCAGCACCTGCAGCAGGTTCGGGAGGCCATCGAGGACGGCGTCGACCTGCTCGGCTACACGTCGTGGGGCGGACTCGACATCGTCAGCGCCTCCACGTCGCAGATGACGAAGCGGTACGGGGTCATCTACGTCGACCTCGACGACGAGGGCGCCGGCAGCGGCGACCGCGTGCGGAAGGACAGCTTCCACTGGTATCGGGAGCTCATCGCCTCGAACGGCGCCACGCTCGAGGCGCTGCCCGCAACCGGCGCGTAGGCAACACCGGCGAGTGACCACGGCCGTTCGTCCCGAGAGGGCCGCCATGCGTGCATGGCGGCCCTCTTCTGGCGCGCCGCATCGGCCAGCCGGACGATACGCTCGAAGCCACGCCTTCTCCCCCAATGCGCAGATTCTGTCACGCGAGAGGCCCCCGTCAAGAGCGTTCCGCGTCGCATGCGATGCGGCAAGCCGCGCCCTGGACCGCGGCCTCTCCCAGTGAGGGGCAGCAGGTATTGGGAGGACGGGCAAGAAGCGGGCAGGCCGCTTACGCGGAGAGCTGCGTGCCGTCGAGCTTGGCGTCTTCGGCGGCGCGACCGAGCGCACGCGAAACGGACGAGCTGCCGACGCCGAGCACGGTCGCGATGCGCTGGATGCTGTGCCCTTGGGCTCGCATGTTCAGCGCCTGCTCTGCGCGCTCGGGCGTCATCACGGACGGGCGACCGCCGACGCGGCCCTGGGCTCGCGCGTGCGCGAGCCCGCGCTGTGTGTTCTCCCGAATCGTGTCCACGCGGAGCTGCGCGAAAACAGCGACGATGCCGAACAATGCGCGCCCCATCGGCGTGGTCGTGTCGATGTTGGGCTCAGTGAGACTCTTGATGTTGATGCCGCGATCGTGCAGCTCACTGATGGCCTGAATGGCCATCGTCTCGCTACCCGCGATGCGGTCGAGACGGCGCACGACGAGAGTGTCACCCTCGCGCAGATAGTCGAGGCAGGCGAGCCCCTGCGGCCGCTTGGCGGTGCCCGTTCCGGCGCCGGGTCGAGTGGCCTCCAGACACTGCGGGGCCCAGCGTCGCAGAGTCCGCACCGCAACGCCGGAGTGCTCCGCAAAACGCGTCCACGGCACGCCGTCCTGGTGTTGGCGCACGAGCTCGGCTTTCTGCCGGTCGCTGAGGTGCGCCATGATCCCTTGTCAGGCCCGCTCGACGTGCTCGGCCAAGTGCCGATAGATCGTGGGCCGGGACACCCCGAACGTGTCGGCAATTTCCTGCACGGTGTGGCCGCATTCGAGAATCAGCTTGCCAGGCTCTCGCTATTCATGCTTCACTACTAGCGTGTCTCGTATACAAGCTCGACAGGATGCGCAACTGACGCGCGCAGTGCTCCCGTTGGTAGTTCTGCAACTTATTCAGCAGGAGGAGTCCTACGGGTATGAGTTGGTCGAGCGCTTGACGGCGCTCGACCTCGAAGTCAGTACGGGGTTGGTATATCCCGTCCTGAACCGGCTCGAACGGGACTCTCTCGTCACAACGTTCTCCAGGTCGTCGCCGAGTGGCCCGCCTCGTAAGTACTTCGCGCTGACGGATGCAGGCGCAATTGCACTCGCGGTCGCCCGACATCAGTGGGAGCAAACTGCTACGGCCGTGTCCGAAGCCATCAAACTCGAAAAGGAATGAGCATGTCACACTTCACTCAAGCCAAACATTCGACATCCATGCGCGCATCCATGTACTTGCTTCGTCTGGACTGGCACCTCGAGGGAGTCGTCTCTGCGTCCGAGCGTAGGCGCATCCTGAGAACGCTGCGCGACGAGATTGACACGGATGGGCGGCCGGTGCAAGCGGTAATTGCCGACCTGGGTGCCCCGCGAACACTTGCAGCACGCTATGGCGAGGGAGGATGGATGCGGCCGCTCTGGTCAATCGGCACGTTGACTGCCGCGGCAGCGCTCGGCACGTACTGGGTCGTGTTCCTCTCGTTCGCCGGGGGCATGCTGGCAGTGGTGGATAGCGCTGCACCGATGAAGGCGGAGGCAACCTTCGTCTTCGTGCCCGTCAACGCGTTCTCGAATGATCAGGGCTTCGGCATCGGGTGGTCGGGGGGATGGGAATGGCTCGTCGTGCCCATCGTCATCATCGCCTTCTTCCTGCTCGTCGGCGCAAGGGTCTGGCGCCTATTCCGTCGCGACAGAACGACCACCGAGTAGATCGAAGGATCAATCGGTGATGGCGGGGACAACCACCACTCCCCAAGGTCGATGACAGAGATCGGCATCACTGCGCCGCCACGAGGCGAATTGACTCACGCATGAGACAGGACATACATCGCCGTGATCGCGGCGACATCTACGGCTGTGATTCACAGACGTTGACGGCGTCCGGCTCAACCTCTCCCCCACAAACGATCGTTTGCGGGGGAGCAGCTGCCGGGCCACGCTTGTGGGAACGAGCCGAGCGCGACGCCGAGGAGCAAGCTGATGACCGTCCGTCTAGACCGCCCGAAGCGGATGACCACGATCTCGTACCGCCTGCACGACGCGGCCGATTTCGAGACCTCCAAGGGTGGCTATCTCGTGAGGCCAACGTACTGCGAGGTGAAGTGGTTCTCCGGGGCAATCGGCAAGATCGAGGTGACGGGAAACGTCGTCTCTCGCAAGACGGGACTCGTGGGCAACCGGCTCATCAGCGAGACGTTCATCATCCACGCGGCCAACGAGGGGGAAGACGTGAACCCGAGCCAGGCCTTCGACGGCCCCGACGTAGTCGTGGAGATCTTTCAAGCCGCAGTCGCGCTCGGCGAACGCGGTTCCATTGACTGACAGCAGAACGGCGGTCACTGACCGGTTCCGGCAGCGGCTCGGGCATCCAGGCTCTGGCGCTGGAGGTCAGCAGCTGACATCACTCGCCCCATAGACCCGAGCCGTCTGGTCGAAGCGGGAGCGACCCATGGCCTGCGATCTCGGTCCAGTCACCGTCATAAACGATCAGTTTCGAGCGATTCCTGAAATCCACAAGACCGCATCCGCACCACTTTCAGAGACCCAGTTTCAAGGTCGTACTACGACCGGAAACGAGCGCAAGGCAAACGCCACAACCAAGCACTCGTGAGCTCTCGCGAGACGACGCTGCGACGTTCTCTGCGCAATACTCCGAGACGGCACCATCTACCAGCCACCTATGGCTCCTGCCGCTTGACAAGACCATAGGGACACCCCCTCATCTGAAACGGACCTCAATTGCCCGCTTCCCCCCAGCGCCGCCGCTTCGCGCTGTTCGTGCTCTTCTTCCTGCCGGGCATCACGATCGCATCCTGGGTGACCCGCACCCCCGACGTCCGGGATGCGCTCGGCGCGTCGACCGCGGAGATGGGGCTGATCCTCTTCGGCCTGTCGGTCGGGTCGATGGTCGGCATCCTCAGCTCGGGCCGGCTCGTCAGCAGGTTCGGCGCGCGCCCGGTCATCGCCGTCGGCATGACCCTCGTCGCGGCGAGCGCGCTGACGATCGGGGCGGGTGCGGCGCTGGCCTCCGGCATCGTCGTGGCCCTCGGGCTCGCCCTCTTCGGCCTCGGCATGGGCGGCGCAGAGGTGGCGCTCAACATCGAGGGGGCTGACGTGGAGCGGCAGCTCGGCAAATCGACGCTGCCCGCCATGCACGGCTTCTTCAGCCTCGGCACCACCATCGGCGCAGTCGGCGGCATCGTCGCGACCGCCACGTCCTTCCCCATCCTGGCGCACCTCAGCATCGCCGCCGTGGTCGTCGCGGTGGGGCTCGTCGCCTCTATCCGCCTCCTTCCCCGGGCTACCGGCAGGGCGGCGCTCGAGGCGAGCACCGACAAGGAAGATGCGCCAACCAGCAGTCCGCTCTGGCGCGACAGGACGCTGCTGCTGATCGGCGTCATCGTGCTCGCGCTCGCCATGGCGGAGGGCAGTGCCAACGACTGGCTCCCTCTGGTCATGGTCGACGGGCACGGCTTCGACGCGGCCTGGGGCTCCGGCATCTTCGCGGTCTTCGCCCTGTCGATGACCGTCGGACGGTTCGTGGGCGGCTCGTTCGTCGACCGCTTCGGCCGGCCCGCGGTGCTCTGCGCGAGCGCGCTGATCGGCGCGGCAGGGCTCGCGCTCATCATCTTCGTCGACAACCAGGCGGTCGCCGCCTGCGCCGCGATCCTGTGGGGCCTCGGCACGGCACTCGGCTTCCCCGTGGCCCTCTCGGCCGCTGGCGCCTCGGGTGACCGGCCCGATGCGCGCGTCGCGTTCGCCGCAACGCTCGGCTACATCGCGTTCCTCGTCGGGCCGCCAGCACTCGGCTTCCTCGGCGAGGACTTCGGGCTCAGATCCGCGCTCATCGCCGTGCTGGCCCTCGTCGCCGTCGCCGCCGTCGCGAGCTGGCTGGTCGGCCGCGGGGCACCGCGGCAGGAGGGCTCCGACGTCGCAGTCGCACCGCGATCGAGCTCCGAGAACTCGACCTCGCAGCGCTGAAGACGCCCGCGCTCGTCAGCTACCCGGTTCGTTGCGACACAGGCGGATTCAAGCCGCCCGCCGGAACGCCTGCGCGTTCGCGACGACGACTCCGACGATGACGATCGCCCCGCCCACAAGCTGCCCGATCGTGAACGGCTGTCCTGCCAGCAGGGTGAACGCGACCGTGAACACGGTGATCAGGTTCAGGAACACCCCTGCTCTGGCCGCCGGGATGACGGCGAGCGCGCGGTTCCAGAGCAGGTAGGACAGCACCGACGGGAACACCGCGATGAGCAGCAGCGACGTGAGCGCTTCCGCTGAGACCGGGAGCTGCGGGCCGCCCGTCGCGAGGGTGACCGGCGCGACGAGGAGCACGGTGATGACCGCCTGGATCGACGTCGAGGTGATCGGCGGCAGCGGCGGCGATCGGCGGCCGATGATCGTGTAGGCCGTCCAGATGCCGACGGCGCCGAACATGAGCAGCTGCCCGATCCCGAACCCCGCCTCCAGGAACGCGCCGACATCGCCGCCGCTGACGACGACGAACACGCCGACGAGGGCGATCACGACGCCCCAGATGCCGGTGCTGGTGAGGCGCTGATTCAGGAAGACTGCGGCGGCGACCGCGATCACGGCGGGGTTGAATGCGTTGATAAGGGACGCGCTGAAGGCATCGCTGTACTGCAGGGCGGCGTAGAGCGTCAGGTTGTAGCCGACGAGCCCCGTGCAGCTGAGGGCGAGCAGCCACGGCCAGGCTCGCAGCACCTCACGCCATTCGGGACGCTCCACGAAGTGCGCGATCGCGAGCAGCGGCACGGCGGCGAGCGTCCAACGCCACAGCACGAGGCTGAGCGGGTCCAAGGTCTTGAGCACTGCCTCGCCGACGATGTAGTTGCTCGCCCAGAACAGGGTCGCCCCGAGCAGCGACAGCACTGCGATCACCAGCGAGCGACGAGCGGATGCGTCCTGCGCCGCACCCAACGAGCCCACACGCACGAGCACCCTCCCTGACCCGGGCAGCGGAACGCGGCTCGACCACGTCAGCCTAGCCAGGCGGTAACGCGAGTGCGGTCGCTTCGCACCGGTCGGAACCTGGCCGCGTGCTTCTGAGCATCCACGAAACGTACAACGGGTGTTATACACTCGATCATGGTCAGAATCACCTGGGACCCTAACCCTGACGCGGTCGCGCATATGCGCGACCGTCACGGAGTCGAACCCCACCAGGCTGAGGAAGCGCTCGACGACCCGGAGGCCCTCCTCCGCTCACCGGACCCAGCAAGTCGATCCAGCAGATCAGACCGGTACATCGGATGGAGCACATCGCTTCAACAGCTACTTGTGGTGATCGTGATCAGGCACGATGGGCGCCTCTTCGGCGGCAACGCCTGGCCTGCCAATGCTTCCCATCGAAAGCTCTACGAAGAACGGCGAGACAATGACTGACGCACTCCCCCAGGACGCACGCGACGCGATCCGCGCCGAGCTCGAGGCGGACAGCCCCGAGTATCGAGAGACCACCACTGAGGGGCAGTGGACGAAACCCAACCATGGGCCATCTCCGCTCTTGACGCTCCGGGTACCCGCGGAGGCGCTTGAGGCACTGCAAGCACTTGCGGCGAAGAATGGCGTGTCGCTGTCGACGCTCACTCGAGGGTTCATCTTGGAGGGGCTCGCCGCGCACCAGGGCGACGATCTGCGCGTCGCGATCGAGCGCCTCGAGCGTGACCTCGCAGCAGTGAAGGCGCGCGCCCTCGCGAGTTGAGAAGACCTGGCGCGAGTCGCAGCGGGGCCCAGTCGCGTTCCCGTAGCGTTGCTCGAGTGAGAACCGTTGGCGTTGACCTGGCCGCCGAGCCCACCCGGACGGCGCTCGCCGCCATCGAGTGGGGAGCGGATACGGCCCGCGTGGCCGAGCTGCGGCTCGGCATCCACGACGCGGACATCGTCGACCTGTCGGTGGATGCGACGAGCATCGGCATCGACTGCGCGTTCGGCTGGCCCGTCGAGTTCGTCGAGTTCGTGACGGCGCACGCAGGACGGGCGACGGGGGCGCGCACGCACTCCGGCATCGACCTGCGTCGGCGTCTCGCCTACCGAAACACGGACCGGGTCGTGCGCGAGCGCACGGGGCGGTGGCCGCTGAGCGTATCCACGGACCGGCTCGGCATGACGGCCATCCACTGCGCCGAGCTGCTCGAGGCGTTCGAATCGACCGGCGAGGAGGTCGACCGCTCCGGCGGCGGACGCTTCGCCGAGGTCTACCCCGCCGCGGCCCTGCGCGCCTGGGGGCTGCTCACTCCCGGGTACAAGACCAAGCCGGAGGCGCGCGTCCTGGCGGCGGCGGCGCTGCTGGATGCGCTCCCCTGGCTCGAGACGACCGACGAGCAGCGCCTGCTCCTCGGCCGCTCCGACGACGCCCTCGATGCCCTCGCCGCATCCCTCAACGCGCGCGCCCACGCGCTCGGCAAGACGCTGCCCGTCGCACCAGACCTGCTCGACGCAGCGAAGGTGGAAGGCTGGGTCGCCCTGCCGACCTGCTCCATCGCCGAGCTGGCGCCCCACACCTGACGCCTGACCCCTGACGCCTGACGCCAGCCGGAACCGCCGCCGAGCGCTCAGCCACCGCGCCTAGCATCAGCGCATGACTCGAGCTGCGCGCAACTGGTTCACCGAGGGCGGGCGGGCCTACGCCGACTTCCGCCCGAGCTACCCCTCGACGCTGGCCGCTGAGCTGGCCGAGCTCACGCCGAGCACGGCCCTCGCCCTCGACGTGGGCTGCGGGAACGGCCAGTTCACGACCACCCTCGGCGACGTCTTCGAGGAGGTCGTCGGCCTCGACCCGAGCGAGGAGCAGATCGCCAACGCCGCGCCGCATCCGCGCGTCGAGTACGTGCAGGCGCCCGCCGAATCGCTGCCGAGCAGCATCCACGACGGCTCCGCCAGCCTGGTCAGCGTCGCCCAGGCCGCGCACTGGTTCGACCTGCCCAAGTTCTACGACGAGGTCACCCGAGTGAGCGCCGACGGCGGCATCCTCGCACTCCTCTGCTACGGCATCCTCCACATCGACGATCCGGCAATCGACGAACGCGCCCAGCGCTTCTACGCCGACGACCTCGACGCCTACTGGCCGCCGACACGGCGCCTCGTCGAACGCGAGTACCGCGACCTCCCCTTCCCGTTCGAGGAGCTCGAGTTCCGTGCTCCCAGCATCGAGAAGAACCTCACGCTGGATGCGCTGCTCGGCTACTTCTCGACCTGGTCGGCCGTCCGCGCCGCCCGCGAGGCCGGCCAGGAGCATCTCCTCGAAGCCGTCGGCCGTGACCTCGCCGAGCTCTGGGGCGACCCCTCGACCGAGCGGCGGACGACCTGGCCCATCGGCGGTCGGGTCGGGCGAGTGAACCGGTAGCGCGGGCCCCGCATCCGCTCGGCAAAGCTGAGTAGCATGCGGACCATGCCCATCAGACTCGAGAATGTCGGCATCGCCGTCCGTGACCTCGAAGCGACCATCGCCTTCTTCACCGACCTCGGCCTGACTGTGCTCGGCCGCGACGAGGTGAGCGGCGAGTGGGCGTCCACGGCCGTCGGCCTCGACGGGAACCACGCGAAGATCGCCGTGCTGCAGACACCGGACGGACACGGACAACTCGAGCTCTTCGAGTACCTCAACCCAGAGGCCATCGAGACCGAGCCGACGCTGCCCAACGAGATCGGCATGCACCGCGTGGCGTTCTCCGTCGACGACCTCGACGCCTCGCTCGCGATCGCCGCCAGGCACGGCTGCCACCCGCTTCGTGGCGTCGCGAACTACCAGGACGTGTACAGGCTCACCTACCTGCGGGGGCCGAGCGGCATCATCGTGATGCTCGCTCAGGACCTCACGAAGAGCTGACACGCCGCGCAGCCAGCGCGACCCCGGCGCCCGGATCGCCGACGAGCGGAGCCGAGGACGGAGCCCGAGCCCGAAACCGAACCCCAGACCGCTACTGCCACCCCCGCGGCGCCGCCTCCCTGACCAGCATCAGTGCAAAATCGCCCGAAACCGAGCGCAACTTGGCCCAGCGGGCCGAATCTGCACTGATGTTGGTCAGCCGCCGACCGGAGTTCTGTGCCCGACGCGAACCTCGTCACGGATGATCCCGCGAGCTCGTCCGTGATCACGCGCCCGACGATCAGCGCACTCGGGGGTTCGGCGATCGGTGCCCTCGGCTACGCTCTCGCAAGGTACTCGGCGAACGAGACGGGGGCCCTGCCCGTGACCCGTTCGACGTCGACCGAGACCCTCGACAGCTCACCGCTCGCGATCGCCGTGTACGTGCTCACCCAGGCATCGTTCTGCCAAGGCGGCGCGCCCCACTTCGCCCGCGACTCGTACGCCTCCTCGAGCGTTTCGTCGTGGAACGTGACGGCGGTGCCGCTGGCGAGCGCGATCGCGTCCGCGATCTCGGCCGCGCTGAGGGCCTCAGGTCCCGTCAGGTCGTACGTCGCACCCTGGTGCGCATCCGGCGCGAGCAGCACGCTCGATGCGACCGCGGCGACGTCGGCGCGGCTCACGATCGACACACGTCCGTCTCCCGCGGGGCCGCGCAGCACGCCGTCGTCGCCAACGAACATGGGCATGACGTCCATGTAGAAATTGTCGCGCAGGAACGTCCACGCCATCCCCGACGCCTTGAGGTGCTCCTCCGTCGCGAAGTGGTCTCGCGCCAGCGTGAAGGTCGAGTCCGGCGATGCCCCGAAGAACGACGTGTAGACGACGTGCTCGACCCCGGCGTCTGCCGCCGCGTCGATGAACGCGCGATGCTCGTCGAGCCGTGTCTCGCTCTCGGACGCCGACACCATGAAGAGCGTGTGGACGCCGCGCAGGGCGGCCGTCGATGCGGCACGATCCGCGTAGCTGAAGGGCGCGACGACGCAGCCGGGCAGCTGGGGCGCCTTCGCCGGCGTGCGCGCGAGGAGGAGCTGCGGTGCTCCCACATCCGCGAGCTGCCTGGCGACGCGTCCGCCGACAGCGCCCGTGCTGCCGGTCACCGCGATGCGATCGACGCGTGATTCGCTCATGCCGCCCTGCTCTCGTCGTACCGGAGCTGGGCATCCCCGACGTCGGACATGTGCTCGGCAGCCCAGTCGGTGAGGATGCGGAGCGGACCGAGCAGGCTGCGGCCGACCTCCGTCAGCTCGTAGTCGACACGGGGCGGCACCTGCGGGAAGACGGTGCGCGTGACGAGGCCATCACGTTCGAGGCCGCGGAGCGTCTGGGTGAGCATCTTCTGCGAGACGCCATCGACGGCCGCCTGGATCTCCGAGAATCGCTTCGGCCCGTCGTGCAGCGTGCCGACGACCAGCACCGTCCAGCGATCGCCGATCCGATCCAGCAGTCGCCGCGACGGGCAGTCACGGACGTACGGGTCCCACAGCGGCTCGGACATGGTCCACCCTTCCTCGGAGTATCCACAGGTTACCCAGTCACCAGCGGAGACTCAAGAGGTGCACAAAGGGCACTTCGCGGTAACCGACTCCCCGCAAAGTGCCTTCTTCCCCTCCCCGCAGTCGGTCTCCTACGGTGACCTTCGGCGGCTGAAACGGCCGCCGCGACGAAAGGACCATCATGGCCAAGATCACCATCCTCGGCGGGACCGGATACGCCGGCAGCCACCTCGTCCGGGCGGCAGCCGCCGCTGGCCACGAGGTCACCTCGTTCAGCCGTTCGCGTCCCGCGGAGCCGATCGAGGGCGTCTCATACGTCAACGGCAGCGTGCTCGAGGACGGCACGCTGGAGCACGCGATCGACGGCGCGGAGGTCGTCGTCTCTGCACTGGCACCCCGCGGCGAACTCGAGGGACGCACCCGGGGACTCCTCGCGAAGGCCGCCGAGCTCGCGGCTTCGAAGGGGGTGCGCTTCGGTGTCATCGGCGGCGCCGGCTCGCTGTTCGTCGCCGAGGGCGGCCCGAGGCTCTTCGACACGGAGGGCTTCCCGGATGCGGTGAAGCCCGAGGCCTCCGAGATGGCGGGCGTGCTCGACGACCTGCGCGCATCCGCCCCCGAGCTCGACTGGTTCTACGTGAGCCCTGCCGCCGCGTTCGGCGCCTGGGCGCCGGGCGAGGCGACCGGCGAGTACCGCATCGGCGGCGACGTGCTCCTCACCGACGCGAACGGCGACTCGAACATCTCCGGTGCCGACTTCGCGACGGCGATCGTCGCCGAGATCGACACGCCCACCCACCGCCGCGCCCGCTTCGGCGTCGCGTACTAACGGACGGCACCCCCAGCCTCACCCTGCTTGCAGCACTCCTCATCCAGTCGC
The DNA here is from genome assembly GCF_002931375.1 of Pseudoclavibacter sp. RFBJ3. Taxonomy (NCBI): domain Bacteria; kingdom Bacillati; phylum Actinomycetota; class Actinomycetes; order Micrococcales; family Microbacteriaceae; genus Pseudoclavibacter; species Pseudoclavibacter sp. RFBJ3. The sequence continues at coordinate 23,378 of NZ_PSXZ01000029.1, forward strand.
AGACCTGGGGGTTGCGCATGCTCGTTGCTCAGCAAGCATGCGCAAACCCCAGGTCTCCGGGAGGTGCGACAGCCAGGCAGGCAGACTGACCGGCGGGCCGGTGACCGTCAGACGAGGACTACGGGACGATGACCGCGCGACCGCGGATCTCGCCAGCGTGCAGCTTCTCGTAGGCGGTGGTTGCCTCGTCGAGGGAGAACTGCTCGACGTGGATGTTGATGGCCCCGCGCTTCGCGAGCTCGACGACCTCCATGAGCTCCGTCCTGGAGCCCCAGTTGATGGCGCGGCCGGTGACGTCGAGCGGCACCGTGGTCTGACCGATCGGCACGGCGCCGCTCGCGACGCCGACGACCACGACGGATCCGGCGGCCGCGACCATCTTCGCGGACAGGTCAGCCGTCGGCTGGATGCCGACGAAGTCGAAGACCACCGTCGCGCCCAGGCCGCGGGTGAGGTCCTTGACTGCGGGGACGGCATCCGGGTTGGACAGGAACGTGTGGTCCGCGCCGACGGTGCGGGCCAGCTCGAGCTGCGGCTCGCCGACATCGAGCACGACGACCGTCGCCGCGGAGAGCGCCTTGAGCAGCTGGATGGCGACGTGGCCGAGACCGCCGGACCCGATGACCACCGCAGTCGAGCCGGGGACGAGCTTCGGGAGCGCCGACTTCACGGCGCGGTACGGGGTGAGGCCGGCGTCGGTGAGCGACACGTTCTTGACCGGGTCGAGGTCGCCGATCGGCACCAGGTGCCTGGCATCGTCGACGATCATGTACTCAGCCATGCCGCCGTCGCTGAAGATGCCAGGTGCGCGCATCCCCTTCTCGCAGTTCTGCTCGGCTCCGCTTGCGCAGTGGTAGCACCGGCCGCATCCCCACGGCCCGTAGACGATGACCGATTCGCCGATCTCGACGTCGTGGACGCCGCTGCCGATCGCCTCGACGACGCCCGCGACCTCGTGGCCGAGCGTGAGCGGGAGCGGCTTGAAGTAGTAGTCCTCGGCCGAGGCGCCCATGATGAACTCGTCCGAGTGGCAGGCTCCAGCGGCCGTCACCTTGAGCAGGATCTCGCCGGCGGCAGGCGTCGGGGTGTCGATCTCGACGAGTTCTGGGCGCGAGCCGATCGCGCGGTACTGCAGTGCTTTCATGGCGCTGCCTCTCTCCGGGCGGAGGGACAGCCCGGCGTCATCGGGCGACGCGAAGCGCCGCGAACCCGGAAGTGGGGTTCCGTCCGATGCTACGCCTCGCTATGTGCCGAGTCAGCGACCGCGCGTGAGTTTCAGACCAAGAACAGCGCGACCGCGAAGCAGCCAGCCGCGAGCGCGAAGTGCAGCGTCGCCATCTTGCGGCTCGTCTTCACCTCCCCGGTCGTGAGACGGGCGTAGACCTCGCGGAAGCGCTCCCGGGGGCGATCCTTGAACAGGACTCCGAGCACAAGCGCGATCACGGTCGGCACCGCGTAGATCACCGTGTAGGCCGCGAGCGCCGCAACCGCCGTCGGGGCGGAGACCTCGGCGTCGATGAGGCGCTCCACGGCAAAGAACATCGGGAACGCGTTCGGCAGATCCGCGACCGTCGCGACGACCCCGAGCGGAAACGCGGTGGCCGGATTCACCCAGCGCAGCAGCGGGTAGCCGCGGCGCTCGCGAGTTCGGAAGCGCCGCACCCCGAAGACGACGAACAGGATCCCGAAGCCGAGGAAGATGATGCGGCGCATCCACGTGGCGAGGTCGTCGACGAGCGTCCCGGCGAAGCTCGCCCCGAAGTACACGAGCATCGTCAGCCCGAAGAAGGCGACCGCTGCGCCCGCCGCGTAGACCCAGCCCGTCGGGACGGGTCGCTGAACGGTGAGCAGGATGAGGATGACAACCGCGATCGTCGACAGGTTCAGCGAGTCGATGACGGCGAGGCCGATGAGTGCGCCGACCAGACCGCCGCTCACCCCTCGCTCCCCCGCATGCCGTGGACTCTACCGGGCGGGCCCTACGCCGACACGCCTCGCCGGCCGCGATGCCCGCCGCGATGCCCGCCGCGCCTGACCAACTTCAGTGCTCATTCGGCTGAAAACGCTCCTCAAAGCCGGCCAGGCCCCGGATGAGCACTGAAGTTGGTCAGACAGCGCGGGGGAGGGCAGATCGGGGGCAGGCAGCGGCGACCGCAGTCCGAGTCCGCGACCGCGCGCCCTCGCCTCAGCGCACCGGCACGTCCGCGAGCGCCGCGGCGAGCGCATCCGTGAACCGGTCGATGTCGTGCTCCTGGAACGACAGGGGCGGCCGAACCTTGAGCACGTTGTTGCTGGGACCTGCCGTCGAGGTGAGCACGCGGTGCTCGCGCAGCGCGTTGACGAGCGCGAGCGCTGTCACCCCGTCGGCTTCCTTGCTGGATGTGTCGGAGACGATCTCGACGCCCGTGAACTGCCCGGCGCCGCGGACGTCGCCGATGCGCGCATCCCCAACCGAGCGGATCGCGGCGCGCAGCTGGTCGCCGACGCTCGCCGCACGTTCCGGCAGCCCTTCGTCGCGCAGCACATCGAGCACCGCCTGCGCGGCGGAGATCGCGACCGGGTTCCCGCCGAACGTGTTGAAGTACGGGATGTCCGTGGCGAAGGGCTCGAGCACCTCGGGGCGCGCGGCCATGCCGGAGACGGGGATGCCGTTGCCCATGGGCTTCCCCATGGTGACGATGTCGGGCACGATGTCGTGCCTCGCGAAGCCCCACATGCGGGGTCCGAGGCGACCGAAGCCCGGCTGCACCTCGTCGGCGATCCACACGCCGCCGGCCTCGTGCACGGCGTCGAACGCCGGCTTGAGGAAACCGCTCGGGTCGGCGGCGACGCCATCGGACGAGAAGACGGAGTCGGCGAGGAAGGCCGAGAACTTCACCCCGTGCCTGGCGAGGTCGGCGATGGCCGAGCGGATGTCGGCGGCGAGCTTCTCGCCGACGAGCTCGGGGGCGGTTCGGTAGGTGTCCGGCCCCGGCACGGTGCGCACCTCGAGCCCGAGCGTCTGCCCGCTGCCGAGCGCCGGGGAGACGCCCGAGGTCAGTCCAGAGGTGCCGTGGTACGCCTCGCTCGTGACGATGACGCCGCTGCCGCCGGTGTACGCGGCGGCGACGCGCAGGGCGAGGTCGTTCGCCTCCGACCCCGTGCACTGGTACATGACCTGGCCGATCTCCGCCGGCATCGTCGAGAGCAGGTCCTCCGTGTAGTCGAGGATCGCCTCGTGCAGGTAGCGGGTGTGGGTGTTGAGGGTGCCAGCCTGCGCCGCCATCGCCGCCACGACCCGCGGATGCGCGTGGCCGAGGCTCGCGACGTTGTTGTACATGTCGAGGTACTCGACGCCGTCGTTGTCGTAGAGGTACGTGCCGCTGCCCCGAACGAGGTGGACGGGGTTCGAGTAGAAGAGGCGGTAGGAGGGTCCGAGGAGCCGTGTTCGCCGCTCGACCATGGCCTCGGTCTCGGCCGCCGCTGAGGACTCCCCCACCCGGTAGCTGTTGCCGTCCATGATCGTCGATCTGCTCACGTGACGTGTCCTCTCCCGCGGGCGCACTTCGCCCGGTCGGCGCTTCGATCCTGTCCGGCCCAGTCGAGCACACTGTTTCCTCCTGGTAAATCGTGTGTAACGAGTGCCCGTACATCGCTCATCTTGAGCGAATCAGCACCTAGACATGGATCACCCCGCACTCAGCCGGCACACACCAGAGCCGCCGCGATCCGTGCATCCGCTGCACGAATCGCCCCAGCCCGAGGAGACGACCATGATCGAGGCAACGCTCAAGCAACCCGTCTCGGGGCTGCGCGTCTTCGACGCCCTCGTCAAGGGGGAATCGGCTCCCGCCTGGCTGCACGACGGGATGCTCGCAGCGTTCGGGCTCCCGCCCGAGGCCGCGACGAAGCTCATCTCCGTCTCCGAGAACGCGTCGTACCTCGTCGAGCTGGCGGGCCAGCCGATCGGTGTCGTTCGCCTGCAGCAGCCCGGCTACCAGGAGGGTGAGGGCCAGCTCCGCTCGGAGATGCTGTGGGTCGAGGCGATCCGCGACTCGGGATGCGCGGAGGTCCCGTCTCCCATCCCGGGCGCCGACGGACAGGTGACGCAGAGCATCCCGTCGCCCGACGGGATGGCCCTCAAGGCGGTGTACTTCGAGCATGTTCGCGGCTCGATCCTGCAGGACGTCGAGGACGCGACGCCGTGGTTCACGGAGCTCGGGCAGATCACGGCCCGCCTCCACGACCACGCGCGCAGCTGGCGGCGACCGGCGGGGTTCGACCGGTTCACGTGGGGTCTCCCCGACCTCCTCGGCTCGACCGCGAGGTGGGGCGACTGGCGCCGCGCCTCGCTGACGCCGTCGCAGCTCGATCAGCTGGAGCGCGCCGAGATGTCGGCCCTCAGCCTCGTGCAGGCCGCGCCAGCTGGCTGGCAGGACTGGGGGCTCGTGCACTCCGACCTGCGCCCCACCAACGTGATCCGGGACGGCGAGCGGCTGATCGTCATCGACTTCGACGACTCCGGCTTCAGCTGGTTCCTCTACGACTTCGCCTCCGCGCTCACCTTCCAGGAGCACAAGCCCGAGGCACGCGTCATGGCCCGCAACTGGATCGATGGGTATCGATCCGAGGGACGACTGACGGATGCGCAGCTCGAGCTCGGCTGCGCCCTCTCCATGGTGCGCACGCTCACGATGCTCGGCTGGAGCACGACCCACCGCGATGAGGCACTCCCGCCGGACCTGCAGGGCGGTGGCGTCATCGACGCCGCACTGTTCACCGCCGACCGGTTCCTGGCCTCCCCGACCTGGCTCATCGACTGACCCTCGCGGCTGTGGTCCGCTGACCGCCGCCGCGCACCCGAGGCCCAAAGCCCCATCATGAGCTGCGCGCCCGCGAGCCGCCCGCTCCCCAGACTGCTCCACCCGTGCATCCCGCACGCCATCTCCCTCCATGACCCCAACACAAGGAGCCATGTATGCCCGCTGCCGATCTCGCCTGGATGCTCGCCGCATTCGGACTCGTCCTCCTGATGTTCCCCGGAATCTCGTTCTTCTACGGAGGAATGCTCAACAGCAAGAACATGCTCAACATGGCCATGATGGTCTTCGGCTCGATGGCCGTGGTCGCCGTCATCTACGTGCTGTTCGTGCACGGGATGGTGCTCGGAAACTCGGTGGGGGGCGCCGGAATCATCGGTGACCCGCTCGCGTTCGTCGGCATGGAGTCGTTCATGACGGACTCGTCCGAGGGCGACATCATCGCCGTCGACGCCTACTGGGGTGCCTTCTACATCCTGTTCGCCGCCATCAGCATCGCGATCGTCGCATCCGGTGCGGCTGGGCGCATGAAGTACTGGGCGTGGCTGGTCTTCGCCGCACTGTGGACGATCCTCGTCTACGCACCCCTCGCCCACTGGGTCTTCGCGTTCACGAGCGACGACGGCGAGACGGTCGGCGGGTGGATGCGCAACGTCCTCGGCCTGCACGACTACGCGGGTGGCACGGCGGTGCACATGAACGCCGGAGCTTCGGCTGTGGCCCTCGCCCTCGTGCTCGGCCGCCGCAAGAACACGGAGCTCCGCCCGCACAACATGCCGCTCGTCCTTCTCGGCGCCGGCCTCCTCTTCTTCGGCTGGATCGGCTTCAACGGCGGAACGGCCGCAGGCGCGAACTTCCTCGCCGGCTACGTGGTGCTCACGACGACCCTGTCCGCGCTGACCGGCGCATTGGGCTACCTGCTCATCGAGCGCATCCGCGACAAGCACGCCACGACGCTCGGCATGGCGACGGGCATGATCTCGGGCCTTGTCGGCATCACCCCGGCAGCGGACGCCGTCACCCCGCTCGGCGCGCTGGCCCTCGGCTTCATCACGGGTGCCGTGGTGGCGCTCTGCATCAGCTGGAAGAACCGTGCCAAGGTCGACGACGCGCTCGACGCGTTCTCGGTGCACGGCATCGGCGGCATCGTCGGGGCCCTGTTCGTGGTGTTCCTCGGCGCGGCCGCGGCACCGGCTGGCATCGCGGGCCTCTTCTTCGGCGGAGACCCGAGCCTCCTGTGGCGTGAGCTCGTCGCCATCGTCGTCACGTGCGTCTACGCGTTCGTCGTCACGTACCTGATCGCGTGGGTCATGAACAAGATCGTGCCGATCCGCGTGCCCGACGAGGTGGAGTCAGTTGGTCTCGACCGCGGTATCCACGCCGAGAGCGCGTACGAGTTCGAGGCACGTTGACCATGATGGAGACAGGCCGCTCCGGTGCGCTCGGCAGGTCCGAGTTCACCCCGCGCGATCAGAACACGCAGTCGACGCGCGACCCCCACGACCAGAACGCACAGACAACGCCAGCACAGAAGAGGAGCGCACGCCGATGAAGCTCGTGACCGCAGTGATCCAGCCGACGAAGGTCGACGATGTGAAGGATGCTCTCGAGGCCGCAGGCTTCACGGGCCTCACGATTACCGAGGTGGAGGGGCACGGCCACCAGAAGGGCCTCACCGAGTTCTACCGCGGGCAGGCCGTGAAGGTCTCGTTCCGCGCCAAGACGCGTGTCGAGGTGCTGGTCGCCGACGAGACGCTCGAGAAGGCTCTGGACGTCGTGGTCGAGGCGGCCCGCACCGGCAACGTCGGCGACGGGAAGGTGTGGGTGACGGATGTCAGCCACGTCGTCCGCGTGCGCACGGGCGAGTCGGGCCCCGCGGCCGTGTAGTCCGCGCACCGTGGAGCTCACGCCATCGCGGCGCCCCAGATCGTTGTGGCCCGTTGCTGTTCCCGGCACTGGGAGCAGCAACGGGCCACAACTTTGCGGTTGGGGATGGGAGGGGGCGGTGGCAGGGGCGAGGC
>NZ_PSXZ01000022.1:0-30018 GCF_002931375.1 Pseudoclavibacter sp. RFBJ3
CGGGCGCGGCGCGGGGGGGGGGGCGGGGGGGGGGCGGGGGGGGGGGGGGGGGCGCGGGCGGGGGGGGGGGGGGGGGGGGGCGCGCGCATGGCGGTTTGCTCTCGAACCACCGCTCGCGCCTCGACCGGACCCGGGTTGGGTTCGACGACGTCCACGCCGCGGTCGATGATCATTCCCGGCTGGCTTACGCAGAGGTCCACCCGGACGAGCAGGGCGCCACCGCGGCCGAGTTCCTCACCCGGGCCACGGCCGACTTCGCGGAGCGCGGCATCACGCGCATCCAACGCGTGATCTCAGACAACGCGTTCGCTTACCGTCGATCGCTCGCGTTCCGCGACGCGGTCGACCTGCTCGGGGCGACGCGGAAGTTCATCAAGCCCCACTGCGCCTGGCAGAACGGGAAAGTCGAGCGTTTCAACCGGACCCTCGCGATCGAATGGGCGTATCGCCAGCCCTTCGCGAGCACACGGCCCGACACGACGCTCTTGCGCCCTGGATCGAGCACTACAACACGGAACAGGTCCGCTCCGGCCACGGGCTCAGACCCCCAGCCCGAGTGCTACCAACCTCAAGACTCAATACACCGGGCCGCCACTCATACCAATTACTACAGATGCCAGGCGCGCGTGAGACGTGGCACGAAAGAATGGGTATTTGGTGGGGTGCAGCTCGCGACCCAGCGACTCAGTGTAGGCCGATGCGCCCCAGTTGCCCCACGGAGTCGCCCATCCGCTTGAGTCACTCCGATCAGTATCCGCGTCACGAGCGGAAACTACCTTGATTCGACCTGCCCGGCACCCCACGAATCAGTAGACGACCACGGAGTCGCCGCCTATTGACGCCTGCTTGGCGCTGTTAGAGAGGTCGACGCGTGCCGCGACCAGGTCACCTGCCTCGACGACGTCTGACTCGTGTTCTTGCGTGGATGTTGACCCCACGCGCCAGAGTGCGGGTCGCCTCGAATCGCGCGGCAGCCCCACAAGCATAGCGGCTAGAGAGAATATCTTTGGCCCCGAGGGCGCTATGAGCATGCGGTAGTCGACAGCCGCCGAGAAAATTAGAGACTCGAGCGAATTGTAGAGGTTCGCGAGAGATCGAATGTCGTAGTACAAGGGCATAACACTGGAATCGGGAGTCAAAAGTCCCTCATGAATTCTTTGCACACCGTCGGTAAACCGCGCATCTTCGCTCACAGCAACGAAAGCCCACACCCTACTGGGTTCCATCAATTCCACCAAACCGAGCGCTCGATGCGGCTCAAGACCCAAGCCCAACACCAAACCAACAGGAATCGATGGCGACCTCAAACCGCCTGAAAAATACTCCGAAAGAGGTCCCGCACTAAGGGAAGGTATTAGATTGGCCGCAACAGCACTCGATTCGAAACGCGCCGGCGCATAGACAAAGTGCACGTCTCCAATCCCTGAATTCTCCCACAACGCCTGTACGACTCTAGCTAAAGTCCGTCGCGACATACTGCTAATGTCTACCAGAATACGAGGCGAAGACAGCAACTTGGTCATCAGCTGGATATTTTCGACAAGATCAACCTCGGGCGTTACGTTCCATCCGCGCGATTCGAATATTTGTCGGTTCTTCGCGAAACCCTCCGAACTGGTTCCATCGTAGACGGCAGCAATTCTAGAATCAGACCGAAAGCCAATTCGACAGACATAGCTCGACCTCGTCTCATAGCCGCAAACTGCGATTATGAGATCAAATACAGAATCGCGCCCTATTCGAACATCTTCGACTATCAAATTCCACCCAAATCCAGCTCATTTATAGAACGATCAGATTTCCGCGCAGGCGCCGCCTCCCGAATGACGGCCGACAGGGAAACATCTTTCCCCAGCCGTAGTGGAAACTCCTTACCTTCCCTGACCCCCAACAGGTAAGCAAGACGGAAACGCTGCCCCTCGAAGCTAGTCAGCACGGCAGGACTCCTGCGATCTCGAACATGCACAAAGGCACCTGCATAGAGGCCCAGGGTTATGGCCTCGGTAACCTCGGCAGGCGTCCGACGGTCAACAGTGAAACCATTAGGTGGGTCGGGATTAAATCGAGACGTATTTCTGGAATTCAGGTATCTGGACACGACGTCAACAAGTTCGATGACAGGCACAGAAGGAGCTGCCGTTTGGCGATTGGGCAGCACTCTGAGCAGCGACTCGAAACGACTCGCCAGAGCCGATACGGCATCATACTGAAACCCAGGCGTAACGCGTTGCGTGTTCGGATCATAATAATTGAGCATCTGAGCAAATGCTGTCTTTATCCAACGAGGATTTCCTTCGAGGATAGTTGTAACAGCGTCTGCCCCAACGAAGGGCTCCAGGGACTTCTTGCGGCTACGACGCACTGGCTTTCCTTCGCGGAAATTCAGCAGTGAATCTCGAAACACCAAAAGCGGAACAATCTTACGCACACTGGCTGACCGTTGATTGTAAGTGAGTTCACTTAATCGAGCCGGTGAAATACCACGGTCGTCGAGCCACTCAGCAAAGCCCTCGTCAAGACGATATGCCTCTCGTATAACTGATTCCGCGTTTACGCCCCGACGCCTTGTTCGGGAATCTCTATACTCATTTCGTACATCCAACGCACTTGTAAGCGGGACTTTGGAGAACCCCCTGGCTTTCAGATGTTCTTCCCAGAGCCCATTGGTCAAACGACGAATCTCTCTTCTTGATTGACCAGACAGATATATGGTCTGAAAGTCATGGCCAGGTATAGGAGAAACCCCACTGACGCGACTATAGAAATGCAGGTAGCGATCAAATGGACTCATCGAGATTTTAAGAACCAAATCCGAACTACCACCTCTGACGAACGAGGTAACAATCTCGTGGATCGATGCAGGAGCCAACTCCATCTCATCGAGCAGCAAGGCCCAGCGCCTGCCGGGCTCGCGAGTGGCTCGATTGAACGCCCGAACACCGAAGGCAAGCAGTGACAAGCTGTCTGCTCTGAAGAATGAGTGTTGTTCAAGGGGGTGCGCGTCTACAGCTAACCGGGTGATGAATAAGTCAAGAGCTTCGAGAAGACCCACCAATCCTGGTCGGATGCCATCCAGGCTCCATGCTTCTGCACACTGCTGCGCGAGTTCCGACTCAGTGCGGTCTAGAAATTTTGCGGGCAGATGAACGCTTGGGTCAGCTCGCGTTCTATACTGCATAGATTCGACGAAAGCGTACAGCATCTGCGCAGTAAATGCTGCTCGGGCGATAACTGGAGATGTTTGACTAGCCCACAGCTCATCTGCTGGTAAAAAGACAGTTGCGTAGTCGATCTGCTTTCTGAAACGCTCAGCGTCTCGACCACGCCAGGCCTCTAGTCCGGGACCGCTCAACATCCGCAGCAAGGTCGTCTTACCACTTCCCCGGGGACCAATCACATAAGCGTGGTCTCCCCCAGCGAGTAGCGTGAACGAGTCTGGCATGACGAATGTCTCAGCAACTTGACGCATCGAGAGACGTTTCGCGTTGAATGTATCGAGGGCCAACTCTCTCATGCTTTCGCTCCTATCCGTGAGATTTGGACCAACCGGTTCGCCCTGTCCCGACTGAAGCCAACACCTCTTTGCTCAAGTTCAGATTCTAGGAACTCCCAGTCGGCAGGCAATACGTATGGAAGTTGAGGTACAGCTCCCAGCAGAGCTTCGTAGGACATGAAAGCACTAGCGTCAGCGCCAAGCGCTCTTTCAACTTTGGTTGCAAGTACTCGGAAGTGCTCATTGCTGCCAAAACCAGCCGCAGCAGGTAGACCTGATCCTGATCTCTCGGACACTTGCCAGCCGATTCCGTATCCCCACGTATAGCTTTCAATCGTACCTGCTAAGCCAGGTACAGCCTCATCGTAGTCATTCCTCACTGTCATAATGTGGAACTGGTTGCGTGTAACTGTGTTGATGGGGTCCCAGAGTTTTGCTCCAATGCTCGCACCACAAAGGACTATTGGCCCGTTACTTGTGAGGTTCGTTGCTTGAACAAGTTGTGGCACATGCTTGTGCCCGTGCACCATGAGCCATCGGCCGGACTGTGTGCTCTTTGCGAGCAACTCCACCAGCTCGCTCCCACGCCTCATCGGCCCATATTCGTCTTGCAACCATCCTTGGAACTGGTGCTCCATTGGGTGGTGATGCACTACTGCAATATTCAATTTTTCACCAAGCCCCGCTAGCGCCTCAGATATCTCATCTTCAACTCGATCTAGAAACCCACCTCGATCGATTACCTTTAGGTACTCGCGCCATGCCTTGCTGTTCTTTCTGACCGCCCCCGGATGTGGCGGAAAATCTAGTGTCGAATCAATCAAAAGTACACGATGATCAGCGTTTTCTATAAGAGCCCACCCACGCGTCCAAAAGTGATCGTCGAGACGCGTATCGCCAGTGGGGAAGCCTGGCAGCAAAGCTCGCAAAGCCTCGCGCGGATCTGCCACTTCATCGTGTGTCACCACGTCGTGATTCCCGGGCACTCCTAACAGATGAGCGCCCAAGTCTGCGGCGAGACCGTGGGCTCTACGCCATCCGTATTCGAGACCAACCGCGTTGGCGCGATTGGCGATGTCCCCGACCGCCAGCAGGTAGTCAGCATTGATCCCCTCGCTTCGAACGAAAGAAACTAAGTCCGCAAGCGGATTGTGCCCAGGACGAGCAGCCGGTGGCTCCGCGTAAACATGGGTCCACGACCCACCGTTTTGGTCTGAATGAATGTCTGCCAGCACCGCTACCCGGAGCGCAACCATGTTCCCTACTTCCTCAAAGAGTCGCTCAGAACGAGCAGTTCCGCGCTACGACCTCTGTTTGCAACACGACCGGACATGCTGGAATATCTGTCGAGGGCAATGATCTCAGAATTCGGATACAGTTCGCGAACACTTGGGTGGTCTGCGTTTGAGAGCAGGACATGCACACCAGATCTGCTCAATTGGCGAAATTTTTCCGCAAGACGTTTCTGGTCGTCCCAACTAAATATCTTCGCGTTGTAGTCCACGAAGCCGTTGGAGCGGTGGCCAGCTACATAGGGAGGGTCTAAATATACGAGCGACTCGGGCTGGCAGCGCGCTAAACTGTCTTCAAAGTCGATATTTTCGATGCGCGCAGCGCCAAGGCGCTTCGCAACCACCTCCAACTGTCCGTCAATTATAATTCGGGACGATTTTGGCCGACCATACGGGACATTGAATTGACCTGATCGATTCTCACGATATAGACCATTAAAGCACAACTTGTTTAGATAAATGAAACGCGCAGCACGATCCACTTCATTCGAGAATTTGGCTGCCCTTATTTCGTAGAACTTTTCAGGGTTTGTTGCCCAAGAGTTCGCTCGCTTTGCGACCTGACTGGGCTGGTCTCTAACTGTCTGAAAGCACTGGACCAGAGGAGCGAGGGCATCACTGAGATACGCTTCACCTCGTGGCACTAGACCCAAGAAAACAGCTCCAGAACCCAGAAATGGTTCGTGATATGACTTCCACTCCTTCGGGAGGCGTGCCTCCAGGTGAGGCAACAACCATCGCTTCGAACCAGCCCACCTCAGGAATGGCGCTACGGGAGCTACCACAGGTGGCTCCCCGAGCGGCTCTGGTGCGGTGGTGACGGACCTTAGCATGGACACATTCTCTTTGAATCAGAGGACCTTAGGCCCGAGTAACCTGAGCCTCGTTCGAGGAGCAGCGCATAGCTGACGCGCGCGGTAAATGGTAACGCAGCGCCAGGGTTACCTTACCCTGCGGTCCCGGGCCTTGAGGGCTAGGGCTTCATTGCGCGAGCAGTTCAGCCGCTGCTGGCTGACCGCAAGTGGGACTACGAAGCGCAACCAACTGGTCCTCCGGCTCCCTCTGCGATCTTGAATTGCACGTTCTGAACGCAGCATCCAAACTTGCAGCGGCAAGTCGGCGTTCTCCCGACGCTCTGCAGCAGTCTCCGAGGACACGCGTAGGCACAACGTCGGCCTGGCAGCTTGTCGAGCGCGACACTCCCTTGTCGGGAAAATGGGAGGGCACCTTCGCGCCCAAGAGCCGCAGTTACGGCACTGCATCCACTACCGCTGCCCCAGCTACCCCGCCCTGATGGTCACCGACAACGGCGTGGTCCACGCCGTCCGCCTCGCCCCCAGAACGAAGGAGGACTCAACAGCTTCGAAAACGGACTCCACCGACGCCACATCGCCCAGAAGAACGGGCATCCCCACCACCCGCAAACCTAAGGGACAGTCGAACGCTTCCGACAGACCCCGAGAAATGGCTCCACGCGCAGCCCGGACAGCCCACCACGCTCGCCGAGCTCCAGAACCTCATCGACCGGTTCTGGAACGACGACAACTCGACCAGGCCACACCGATCCCTCCCGCACCGAGCCACCACAGCCGCTCGCTATACGACCGGCATCAAGGCCGGCCCGAGCCGCACAAAGAAGAGCACCACGCACGGCCGAGTCCGCACCGACCACGTCGACGACTTCGGCGTCGTCACCCTCCGCGTCGACAGCAAACTCCGCCACACCGGCATCGGACGACCCCACGCCCGCGCCCACGTCAAACTCCTCATCCAGGACCTAGACGTGACCGTCATCAACGCCACCACCGGCGAGTTCCTCCGTGAGATCACAATCGACCTCAGCAAGGACCACCAACCCACCAGCAACCCCAGAGGACCCACCCGAAAAACGAAATAGCTCGAACCCGCGACTGCAGGTTCGAGCTATTTTGATGTCTTGCGACATCTCACCGTCGGGCTGACAAGATTTGAACTTGCGACCCCCTGACCCCCAGTCAGGTGCGCTACCAAGCTGCGCCACAGCCCGTGGCTTTCGTTCTCCGCGAGGACAACTCGACCATCCTACCGGAACCTGGGGCGCTCTGCGCACCACCGTGTCGAACGTGTCGCAACCGGCCAGCCCCGCCACATCCGCTTCCCCAGTTGTTCGCACATTCTCCCGCCTGGGAATAGCCTGGTACCCGCGCAGTGTTGCGAACCCAGTCCCCTATCTCAGAAGCAGAGGTCAGCAACATGCAGGTCATGCCCGAACTCACCCCCTTCCGGCGCGGAATCGCCCTCTTCGCGCTTGCGCTCGGAGGCTTCGGCATCGGTGTCACCGAGTTCGCCACGATGGGCCTGCTGCCCGACATCGCCCGCGAGCTGCTCCCCGGCTTCGAGCAGAACCCGGATGCGGTGATCGCGCAGGCGGGCATCCTCATCTCCGCCTACGCCCTCGGCGTTGTTGTTGGAGCCCCGGTCTTTGCGGTGCTCGCGGCCCGCATGTCGCAGACGAAGCTCGCCTTCTGGCTCCTCGGTATCTTCATCGTCGCGTCAGCAGCGTCCGCACTCATGCCCGACTTCGGTACAACCGCCGTCATGCGCTTCATCGCGGCGCTCCCCCACGGCGCGTACTTCGGCGTCGCCTCACTGCTCGCCGCCCGCATCATGGGCCCAGGCAAGCAGGGCCAGGGCGTCGCGCTCGCCTTGTCAGGCCTCACGATCGCCAACATCTTCGGCGTGCCCCTCGCGACCTGGCTCGGCCAGGCCAGCGGCTGGCGCTACGCGTACGTGCTCGTCGCCGCGATCTTCTTCGTCACGTTCCTGCTCGTGTTCTTCTTCGTGCCCCGCTACCCCGGCAACCCAGAACGCAGCGCCATGAAGGAACTCATCGCCTTCAAGAACCCGCGCCTCTGGATCATGGTCGCCGTCGGCGCCATCGGCTTCGGCGGCTTCTTCGCCGTCTACTCGTACATCGCCGAGGTCACGACCCGCGAGACGGGCCTCGGCCCCGGCATCGTGCCGTGGGTGCTCGCGACCCTGGGCGTCGGCATGACGCTCGGCAACCTCATCGGCGGATGGGCGGCTGACCGCAACCTGACCCGCACCATGTTCGTCGGTTTCGGCTCGTTCATCGCCTCGCTCGTCTTCTACAGCCTCATCGCGTCGAACCCGGTCGGCCTGTTCGTGGCCGTGTTCTTCCTCGGCCTCACCTCGTCGTCGCTGCTGCCGGCCATCCAGTCACGCCTCGTGCGCATCGCCGACGAAGCCGCGCTGCTCGGCGCAGCCATCAACCACGCTGCGTTCAACGTCGGCAACAGCCTCGGCGCGTGGCTCGGCGGAATGGTCATCGCGGGCGGCCTCGGCTACCTCGCCCCCGGCTGGGTGGGCGTCGTCCTCGCCGTCCTCGGCATGGGCCTCACCGCACTCGGCGTCTCCGTCGAGCGCCGCGACAAGCGCCATTCCCTCGACACCACCGGCCTCCGCACGATCCCCGCAGCCGAACGCGCCGACATCGGAGCCTGACCTACCAATCGCTGCCCGGCGTTTCGCCCCCTGGAGGTCACCTCAGAGGGCGAAACGCCGGGCAGCGATCGCCGAAAGAGCCCAGGCAGAGGCGGAGTCGGCGGGCAGCGATGGCGAGCGAGAGAGAGCGAAGACCCGCGCCTCAGACTGGCGGCAGTTCTTCGCAGGAGCGAGTCGGCCCCACAAACATGCGTTGCCCCAACGGCCGCCCCGCAGCAAGGCGTGGTCACCGGCGGGCCCCGTGTATCCCCGGGCCTTCGCGCACCGGAGAACGTCCCTAGGATTCAGAGACCCCCGACGATCGGACATGCAATGGCGCTGGACTTCGTTTCCATCGACTTCGAGACCGCGAACCACCAGCGAGGTTCGGTGTGCCAGATCGGCGTCACTGACGTGCGCGACGGTCGCATCGTCTCGACCGACTCGTGGTTCATCAATCCACCAACCGGCCTTGTCTTCACGAACACGCACATCCACGGCATCAGCGCCTCGCACGTGCAGCAAGCGCCCACCTGGAGTGAGACGCTTCGGCGCCTGACCACGGTGGTGCAATCGGCCCCGATCGTTGCGTACAGCTCCTTCGATAAGGGCGCATACAACGCAGCCAACTCGCTCCTAGGCCTCAGCGATCCGGGCTTCGAGTTCTTCGACGCTCTCGTCCTCGCGAAAGCGCGGCTGCAGCTCGACAGCTACAAGCTGCCCCACGTCGCCAAGCACCTCGGCCTCCCGTCGTTCTCGCACCACGACGCCGGGGCGGATGCGCTCGCGTGCGCCCAGATCGTCCTGCACCTCTCGAGCCACACTGGAGTAAGCGACGTCACCAGCGCGTGGCCCGAGTCGAGACCCGCGAAAGCACGAGCCAGCCGGTCCGCGTATGCGCACAAGCAGAGCGTCATCCCAGAAACGAACGCACTGGCCGACCCCACGCATCCGCTCTTCGGTGAGGTGGTTTGCTTCTCCGGCGACCTCGACAGCCACACTCGCGGAGATGCGCAGAAGCTGGCCGCAGAAAAGGGAGCGACGGTGAGTGGCAGCGTGACGAAGAAGACGACGCTTGTCGTGATGGGCGGCTACGATCCCGCCACGCTTCGCCCCGGCGCGAAGGTCAGCAGCAAGATCCAGAAGGCTATGGACCTCGCCGCGAAGGGGCAGCGCGTCGAGATCGTCACCGAGCAGGTGTTCCTCGAACTCATCGCGCGCTGACCGCACTCGGCGTCTCCGTCGAGCGCCGCGACAAGCGCCACTCCCTCGACACCACCGGCCTCCGCACGATCCCCGCGGCCGAACGTGCCGACATCGGAGCCTGACCCACCAATCGCTGCCCGGCGTTTCGCCCTCTGAGAGTCACCTCAGAGGGCAAAACGCGGGGCAGCGATCGGCCGAGAGAGCCCGGGCAGAGCGCAAGCCCCAGGAGCGCCTACTGCACCGTCGACGCGAACATATTCAGGCCGAGCTTGTTCGACAGGTGCCTGGTGGCGCGGATGCCGCGCACGCTGTTGCCCGCAGCATCCAGTGGCGGGGAGAACGTCGCGAGCGAGCCCTTGCCCGGCGCGATCGTGACGATGCCGCCGGAGACGCCGCTCTTGCCCGGCATGCCCACCTCGAACAGCCAGTCGCCGCTCGCCTCGTACATGCCGTTCGTCGCCATGACCGACAGCACGTCGCGGCTCACGGACGGATCGACGACATCCACGCCGGAGATGGGGCAGTCGCCGCCGTCGGCGAGCGTCGCCCCCATCGTGGCGAGGTCTTCAGCGGTGACGAGCAGCGAGCACTGCCGCGTGTACAGCTCGGTCACCTGCGTCGGGTCGAGCGAGATGTGCCCGTAGCTCTCGAGCAGCCTCGCGATGCTGCGGTTGCGCGTGTTGGTCTTCATCTCCGACTCGTAGACGCGCTCGTCGATCTCGAGCGGATGGCCGACGAAGTTCGACAGCCCCGCGTGGATGAAGTCCCACTTCTCATCCCACGTCTTCCCGGGCACGAGCGACGTCGTCGCGATCGCCCCCGCGTTGACGAGCGGATTCATGGTGCGGCCCCCGTTGAGCTCGATCGCCATGACCGAGTTGAACGGCAAACCCGTGTTGTTGACGCCGATCCGCTCGCGCACCTCCTCGTGCCCCAGCTCCTGCACGACCAGCGCGTACACGAACGCCTTCGAGATCGACTGGATCGAGAACTTGAGCTGCGCGTCCCCGAACGAGAATCGGTGCCCGTTCGCCGAAGTGAGGCTCAGCCCAAACCAGGACGAGTCGGCCTCCGCGAGCGCGGGAATGTAGTCGGCGACGGCGCCGTCCTGCACGTGGCGGTACCGCTCGTACGTCTCGGAGAGCATCTCCCGCACATGTTCGGCATCCGGCAGCCTGCCGGTCGAGACCACGCGGGTGTCGGGATGCACGAGGTCCGGCTCGCTGGGGAACGCGGTCGGGTGTTCCGGCAAGAGTGTCTGTTCGGGGAGAGTCGTCACGACCCCGAATCTAGTCCTGCACGGTGCCCGACGCGAAGAGGTTCATGCCGAGCTCGTTCGACAGGTGCCTGGCCGCCTTGATGCCGCGCACGCTGTTGCCGGCGTCGTCGAGGCGCGGCGAGTAGCTCGCGAAGCCGCCCTTCCCGGGGGCGATCGTCACGAGCCCGCCCGAGACGCCGCTCTTCGCGGGCATCCCGATCTCGTACAGCCACTCGCCGCTCGCCTCGTAGAGGCCGTTCGCGGCCATCACGGCGAGCGCGTCCCTGGATGCACCCTGCCCGATGACCTGCTTGCCCGTCTTCGGGTTCCTCCCGCCGTCGGCGAGTGTCGCTCCCATGACGGCGAGGTCCTCGGTGGTGACGAGCAGCGCGCACTGCCGCGTGTAGAGCTCGGTGACCTCGTGCGGGTCGAGGGTGATGTGCCCGTAGCTCTGCAGGAGGCGCGCGATGCCCTGGTTGCGGATGTTGTTCTCACGCTCCGACGCGAACGCGTCCTCGTCGATCTCGAGGTCGCGCCCCGCGAAGGCGGAGAGGCCGCTCAGGATGAAGTCCCACTTCTCCTCCCACGTCTCCCCCGGCGCGAGCGCCGACGTGGCCAGCGCACCCGCGTTGACGAGGGGGTTCATGGTGCGGCCGCCGTTCAGCTCGATCGCCATGACCGAGTCAAACGGCAGGCCCGTGTTGTTCACGCCCACCAGCTCGCGCGCCTTCGTGTGCCCGACCTCCTCGCGCACGAGCGCGAACACGAACGCCTTCGAGATCGACTGGATCGTGAACAGCAGCTCAGCGTCGCCGCGACTGTACGACTGCCCCTCCGTCGAGACGATGCAGATCCCGAACAGGTCCGGGTCCGCATCCGCCAGCGCCGGGATGTAGTCGGGCACCTCGCCGTCGTCGACCGACGAGAACTGCTCGTACGTCTCGTCGACCGCGGTCTTGACGTCGTCGGAGTCGGGCAGCTGCCCCGTCGAGATCGCCGAGCGGCTCGAGTGCACCATCTCCGGCTCGTCGCCGAACATGTGCGTTGCGTCCACCGTGGTCTGCGTCATGTGGGCAACCCTAGCCAGCCCCGCACGGCGGGCAGCTGACCGAACCGGGGCGAAGCCGGGATCGGCCCAGGCAGGTGAGAGAACCCTGGACATCCGGGTAGCCCGGTTGCGGCAACTACTTGCATAAATGAAACTAGATGCACGCATCAACCGATGGAGAGGAAGGTCGATGACCGAAGCAGAGCACCCCGAGCAGCTCCGACTGCCACAGAGCCCCAAGCGCACACTCTCGGCCTTCGATTGGGTGATGCTCCTCGGCATCCCCGTTGTCGCCTACTTCGGCGTCGCGGGGGCGGCCGTCGGCAACACCGCCGGCCTCGTCCTCACCGGATTCGCCGCGCTCGCCATGGTCGCCTTCCGCGCGCTTCGTGTCGGCAGGAAGAACGAGCCGCACATCGCGCCGTGGACCCACTGGCTGTCGATCGGCGTCGCTGTCGCCTCCTTCGTCACCGCGTGGAACGCGTTCCGAGCCGCTCCCCTCGACACCGGCATCGTCTTCACGCTGCCCCTCGTCCCGGTCGCTCTGTTCTTCGCCCTCGTCATCGCCGTCTTTCGGAAGCCGCGGCCGTGAGCGAGACGCCAGAGCTTCGAGCGCTGTTCTCACCGCCGCGGTTCAAGGTGCTCGGGTTCCTCGTGCAGGTCGAGGAGTCTGACTACGCCTCCATCGGGGAGTTCACCGGCCTCGGCGTTCCGGAGATCTCGAGAACCGTGAAGTTCCTGGACGAGGCAGGCCTCGTCCAGGTCAGAAAGGGCCAGAAGGGCCGCTACCCGCAGACCCTGGTGCGCGCGACGCCGAGCGGGCGGGGGCGGTTCCGCGAACTCCTGGCTGACTTGCAGCGCTACGGGCTGGGTGGTTGACCCACCCAGCCCGTAGCCGACTTGCCCAGGAATGGGCGACCCGTCAGGAAGCCCCCATCAGTCGCTGAAGAGGCTGCACTGCACGGCACCCGCCGCGAGGCTCGCGGCCACGCCCGCGATGCCGCCGGCAACTCCGGCGCGCACGAGCTTCGGGCCGACCTTCTCCGCGACCTCGTCCCACTTCTTGTCGCGGATGAGCTCGGCGATCTCGCCGCTGACGATGCCGGAGATCAGTCCGATGACGCTGTTCTCGACCATGCAGTCCACGAACGCGTTCCCCGTGGATGCGGCGCGGGCCTGGGACGACTGCAACGCCTGCGGTCCAGCGCCCTGCGCACGCGCCGCCTCAAGCGAGGCACCGATGTCGGCGGCTTCCTGCTCGCCGATGATCGATGCGGCCTTCTCCTGGTCGTAGGAGACGACGCCGTCGGGCCCGAGGATGAGCGCCTCTTCGAAGAGGCTCTCGAGCGTCTGCGCCAATTCGGCTTCCTGCCCCTGGGTCATCGCACCGGACGATGCCGCCGTGAACGTCGTCGTGCTCGGCGAAGCTGTTGCGGTCGTGGGAACGAAGAATGCAGCAGCGAGCGTCGCGGCCGTCGCGCTCATGACCAACCTGTTGCGAACCTTCATGATCACTCCAATTCATCTTGTGTGTCGGGCGGAGGCGAGCCCCCGCTTTCCGTGTGAGATTTCCTTGGTGGAGGTCGTGGTGACCTCCGGCAGCAAGTCTTTCAGGCGGTACACGCCGAGCCCGAGCTCGGCGAACCGGTCGACGCGCTGGGCGAATCAAAGCGCGCGAAGAGCCGGGAGGCAGCGCGATCCAGGCAGCTCTGCAGGAATACTGCCGTGATTCTGCGCGTGCTCGCCGCTCCTGCCCACGTGCTTGCCAGCACCCTCTCAAGTGGGGCCCGGGCGTGTCACTCAGTCGAGGCGCACCGGAGCAAGCTCCGACCACACGTCACCCGGCCCAGGGTTCCCGGCAGCGGATGCGCCCCCGAGGTGCTTCGCGACGCCCCACACGGCGTTGAGGGCCGTCGTCACCGCACCCTCGGCCCAGCCCGCCGTGAACGAGATGTCGTCGCCCGCGAGGAAGATGCCCCGCTGGTGGTCGTCGAGCTCGTCCTGCACGAAGTGCCCGAAGAGGCGTTCCTGGTACCGGTAGTGGCCCGGCAGGTTGTTCTTGAACGCGCCCATGTAGTTGGGGTCGGCCTCCCACGACACGGTGATCGGCTCCCCCACGATGTGCGCGCCGATGTCGAGGCCAGGGTAGATCTTGTCGAGCGAATGCAGCATGAGCCGCGTGCGCTCCGACGCGTCGAGGGCAAGCCACTTCAGGGCGTCGTCGTTCCACGTGTAGGAGAGCAGGATCACGGCGGGCTTGTCGGGGCCCTCGTCGATGAGGTAGGTCGCGCGGGGCAGGCGGTCGGTGAGCGTCATGCTCATGACCGGCTTCCCCGTTGCCGGGTCCAGGTCGCGCCAGAAGGGGCGGTCGACCATCACGAACGTCTTCGACGAGAGCATGTAGTGGCTCTTCTCGATGGCCGTCCACATCTCGGGCGTGAACAGCTCCTCGTCCGTGTCGATGCGCGCCGACAGGAGCCACGACTGGCAGGTCACGATGGCGGACGCGAACTCCTGCGTGCGCCCCCACTTCTCCGTGATGCTGACGCCACCGTTCTGCCCGCGCTTGATCGCGGCGACCGCACCCCGCGGCACCCCGCCGTGCAGGCTCGCGAGGCTCGTGCCCTCAGGCCAGTGCTCCAGCTCGGTCGGCTCGTGGTGCCACAGGTCGACGGGCAGCTTCTGCGCCCCGCCCACGATGCGGCGGTGCGCGTCGTCGGCGTTCGTGAACACGACCCGCAGGATCTCGAGGATCGAGTTGCCGAAGTCGGTGTCCCAACCGCCAGTGCCGAAGCCCACCTGGCCGAACGCCTCGATGTGCTCGAAGCTGAGATCCCTGAAGGCCGCGCTCTCTGCCACGAATCCATAGAACGAGCGGTTGTCGAACTTCTCGACCAGCTCGTTCCATGCGGCCTTCAGGGTCTCCGTATCGCGTGCGCGGATGGCGTCCTGGATGCGAACCAGGTCGGCCTCCTCCGTCAGCGCACGCTTCCACGCCTCCGCCACCTCCGTGAAGAACGGGGGCAGGTCGGCGGGAGTCTCGGCGTAGAACGACGTGCCGGCGAGCTCGATGACCGTCGACGGCGTCACCTCCGCCAGCGGGTTCGGGAACGCCTGCGTCTCCAACCCGACGAGGTCGACGTAGTGGTAGAACGCACGCCCCGACTCGGGGAAGCGCATGCCGCCCAGGTCGGCGATGACGCTCGGCGCCGCATCGAACGACCGCGTCTTGAGGCGTCCGCCGATGCTGTCCGCCTCGAAGATGACGGGCTTCAGCCCCATCTTCATGAGCTCGTACGCGGCGACGACACCCGCGAGACCGGCGCCGACGACGGCGACCTCGGTGCCGTGCATCCGCTCCGGCACCGAGCCGAGGCCGGCCGGGTGCGTGAGGAACTCGTCGTAGCTGAACGGGAAGTCCGGGTTGAGCATGGTCACCGGCTGGGAGTCCTGCGGCGTGGATGCGCCTTCCGCGCGCTGCGGGCCGCTCGGCATCGGGGTCGCGATGGTCACTTGTGCTCCTTCATGATGACGGGGGTCGCGGCGGTCGCCGCGTTGACGTAGTCGTTCTCGCTCATGGCGCCGACGATGGAGTGCTTCCGACCGTACGCGAAGTACAGGCCGACACCCACGAGCATCCACAGCCCGAACACCATCCAGGTGGTGCCGCCGAGCGTGACCATGAGGCCGAGGCACATGACGATGCCGAGGATCGGCACGACAGGGAAGAACGGCACCTTGTAGCTGCGCGGCAGCTCGGGGCGGGCGCGGCGCAGGTAGATGACCGAGAGGTTGACGAGCGCGAACGCGAACAGCGTGCCGATGCTCGTCGCATCCGCCAGCTCGCCGAGCGGGATGAACGCGGCGACGACCGCGATGATCGACCCCACGATGACCGTGCCGGCGACCGGGGTGCCCGTCGATGGGCGCACGCGGCCGAAGATATTCGGCACCATGCCGTCGCGCGACATGCGGAACAGGATGCGCGTCTGCCCGTAGTAGACCGTCAGCACGACGCTCGCGATCGCGATGACCGCGCCGACCGAGAACATGAGCGCGAGCAGCGGCTGGCCCGTGATGTCGGTGAGGATGCGCACGAACGCCGCTTCGCCGTCGTTGAACTCGGTCCACGGGAGCGCGCCGATGGCGGCGACCGCGACGAGGATGTAAACGACCGTGACGATGACCATCGACAGGATGATCGCGCGCGGCAGGTCCTTCTGCGGGTTCTTCGCCTCGTCGCCGGCCGTGGAGGCGGCGTCGAAGCCGATGTAGGAGAAGAAGAGGCGGCTCGAGGCGGCCGCGACGCCGGCTGCGCCCATGGGGGCGAGCGGCTCGAAGTTCGCCGTCGTGAACGCCGTGAAGGCGATGAACACGAAGATGAGCAGCACGATGACCTTGATGGCGACCATGACGGTGTTCACCCAGGCGCTCTCCTTCGCGCCCCGCACGAGCAGCAGCATCGCGACGATCACGAGCGCCGCGGCTGGCAGGTTGAAGAAGCCGCCATCGAGGCCGATCGGGTTCGCGAGCGCCGGCGGGAGCGCGAGGCCGAAGACGCCGAGCGTCTCGTTGACGTACTGTCCGGCGCCGACTGCGACGGCGGCCACCGAGACGCCGTACTCAAGCACCAGGCACCAGCCGCACACCCAGGCGACGCCCTCGCCCATCGTCGCGTAGGAGTAGGAGTAGCTCGACCCGGAGACGGGCACCGAGCTCGCCATCTCGGCGTACGAGAGGGCCGAGAGCAGCGCGGCGAGGCCGGCGACGGCGAACGCGATCCAGACGGCGGGGCCGGCGAGCGGGACCGCGGTGCCCAGGATCACGAAGATGCCCGTGCCCAGCGTCGCGCCGACGCTGATCATCGTCAGCTGCCACATGCCGAGGGTGCGCTTCAGGCCGCCCTCGCCCGACTCGGTCAGGGACTCGTCGGTGAGCTGCTCCAGCGGCTTGCGGCGCAGCAGCTGCGTGCCGAGCGGCGTGCGTGACCGGCCGGCTGTGGTGGGTGGTGTCGCCATTGACGGTTGCCCTTCTTGGGTTCGGGACCAGCATGATCAGGGATCGATCGGCGCTGTCCAACTGCGCCCAGCACTGCTGGGCCTGGCAATCGTATGGTCGCACCACGCAGCGCATCCACGGGCGATATGCTCGGTTTGTCGCGAAGATGCGACAGAATGCACGGGAGCTCGCATGCCATCACCCTCGTCACCGCACGGCCAGATCTCACTCGCCCAGCTACTCGCGCGCCCCGAGCTGCACCTCGAGGTGCTCGTGCCCGGCGACCTCGATGTGAGCATCCGCTGGGTCGCGACGAGCGACCTCACCGACCCGACGCCGTACCTCCTCGGCGGCGAGTTTCTGCTGACGGCCGGCGTCGGGCTGCGCGACCTCGACCACGCCGAGCTGGAGGGCTACGTCGAACGGGCCGTCAGCGCCGGCGTCGTCGCGCTCGGCCTCGGCATCGACCCGGTGTTCCACGAGGTGCCACCCGCCCTCCTCGAGGCCTGCACCGCGAGCGACCTCACCCTCGTGCGCATCCCCAGCGACACCCCGTTCGTGGCCGTGTCGCGCACCTTCGCCGAGATGACCGAGCTGCGGCGAGTGGATGCGCTGCGCACGCTCGCCGACGCGACCCGCCGGCTGCTGCGCGCCGCCTCCGCGGACCAGCCCGAGACGGCCGTGGCGGCGGCGCTCGCCGAGCGGCTCGGCTCCTGGGCCGCGATCGTCGGGCCGGGCGGCGCGGTGCGCGCGCGGGCCGGCCAGGTGCCACCCGCACCCGTACTGGGGGCCCTCGCCGAGTCGGCAGACCAGACGAGGGGCGGTCCGGCCGCCTACCCGCTGCGCAGCCTCGGCGGGGCCGCCCTCGGCACGCTGCTCGTGGAGGCCGCTCCCCCGGCGGGCTCGACGGCGCACGCGTTCCTCACGACGGCGCACGGCATGCTCGAGCTCATCGCGAGGCAACGCACCTCCGGCAGCGTCGCGCCCGGCCAGCTGCTCGTGCCGCTCCTCCTCGAAGCCGACGACGTGTTCGCCCGCCCGGACGGCGGCCAGGACACCGAGCTGTGGCGCGACCTCCTCCTGCAGGCGGCCGGCGGAGACGCGCGCGCCCGAACCCTCCGGGTCGTCGTCGCCTGCGCGCCCTCCACCCTCAAGGACGCGAGCGAGCTGCACCGCTGGCGCAGCCTCTTCGACACGAAGCTCGTGACCATCTCGGCGGAGCACGCCACCGTCACCCTCATCACCCGCCTCGACGTCACGGAACGGCGCCTCGCCGCGTTCCTCGACGAGGGGTGGAGCTTCGTCGTCGGCCGACCCGTCACGGCCGAGCAGCTGCGTGCATCCGCCGCGGAAGTTCGCGCACTGGAGCGGCGAGCGAGGGAAGACGGCGGGGTGGTGCGCGTCGGCGCCGACCTCGCGCCCGTGCACTCGTTCATCGGCGCAGCCTCGGGGCGTGCCCTCGCCGAGCGACGTCTCGAACCGCTCCTCGAGCTCGACGCAGAGGCCCGGAACGCGCGCCTCGCGCTACTGCGCGCCTGGCTGCACGCGAACGGGCACTGGGATGCGACGGGCCGCGAGCTCGGGATGCACCGCAACAGCGTGCGCCGCGGCATCGACCAGCTGCGGGGGCTGCTCGGGCTCGACCTCGACGACGCCCGCGTGCGCGCCGAGCTCGTCATCGCCCTCGAGTACGTGGAGTAGCTACCCGGCGAACCACTCGGTCAGGACCCAGAGCAGCACCAGCGCCGCGACGACGATCGCGAACACCGGCGCCCCAGCCACGAGCACCTCGCCGAGACTCGCCCCGCCTCGGTACCGGCGCCGCACGAGCACCGGGGAGAGCGGCTCGCTGACCAGCGTGACGCGGCACCCGGCCGAGCGGAGCGCATCCACGACCCCGAGACCGTGCGGCGTGAACGCCGCGATCGTCTCGCCGCTGCCCCGCAGGATCACTCGCGCGGCAGATCCCGGTCCCATCCTCGTCGGAAGCAGCAGGCGCTCGACGACAACGACCTCGTCGATGACGGCGAGCGGGATGACCCGCTCCCTCCCCCGAACGGAGTTGATCACAAGAACGGTCTTCTCGACCCTCGCTTCGACGAACCGGCCGAAGAGCACCACGCCCGCGGCGAACGCCACGGCCCCGAGGATCGCCAGGACCGCGCCGCCCACCGAGCCCTGCGCCCACGGCCCCGCGGCAGCCTCGACGAGCCCGAACCACGCGAGGCCGACGAGCAACGCAACGGCGGCGATGACCAGAAACCACCGCCCAGCCCGTACCGACATGCGGTCCCTCCGTTCTGCCCGCCGAGCGTGCCCCGAGCCGGGCTTCTCCGCCCCGCGCAGACGGCGGTCAGCCAGCCGCACGAGCAAGCCACCAGGGTAGCCCGCGCACCACCGCAGGCGCCCGCCGTCGCGGTAGGCTTCGGGCACGCTCTCCCAGCGCGCAGCACCGCACCTCAGCGAGACCAGTGCTCGCCGAACGCACCGCTGCATCACTTGGCCTGAGCCGAGGTGACCTCGACGTGACCCGTTCCATCGACGCCCGAGCAGCACGCATCCCGCTTCGCGCGACGCGAGGCGATGCCCTGCGCCCGGCCCTCCTGCTCATCGCCGTGCTCGCGCTCGCCCTCGGCGGCGTGCAGCTCGCCGTCGGCGTGGACGCGCCCATCCCGTTCTGGGTGCCGCTCGCCTTCACCGCCGTGTTCTTCGTCTGGACGGCCGCCGGCGTCATCGCGTGGTGGCAGCGCCCCCTGAGCATGGTCGGCGGCCTGCTGCTCGTCGGCGCGATCGCCATGTTCCTCGGCGGGGTCGGCAACCTGGGCCTCCCCGTGCTCGTGGAGCTGAGCACCATCTTCGCGACCCTCATCCTCGCCGTCACGGTGCACCTGCTGCACGCGTTCCCGTCCGGACGTCTGCAGGGGCGCGTCTCCATCGCCACGGTCGCCGTCGGCTACGGCGTGACGCTCCTGCTGCAGATCCCGCTCTACGTGCTCCCACCCGACACGCTCCCGCACCTCGTCGGAGTCTGGGTGCAGGCGTTTGTCGGCCTCGGCGTCATGGGGGTCACTGCGGCCCTCCTCATCCGCCGCCTCCGCTCGGCCGACCCGAAGAACCTGCGCGTCCTGCTCCCCCTCTACCTGTACGGCATCCTCGCGGTGCTGAGCATCCCCCTTTCCGCGAACGTGCTGCGCCTCCTCGGCGCGCCCGGCGAGGTGATCGGCTCCATCCAGCTGGTCGTCATCGCGGGCATCCCCATCGCCTTCCTCCTCGGCGTGCTCATCGGCGGCTACGCGCAGACCGTGGAGGCGGAGGTGCTCAGCGCCTGGCTCAGCCTGGCCGGCTCCGCACGAACCGTCGTCGGAGCGGCGCTCGCCCGCTCGCTCGGCGACGACTCGCTGCGGGTCGCCTACTGGGCAGAGAACCGGCAGGTGTTCGTCGACGAAGCGGGCCTCGACGTTGATGTCCGCGCCCAGTCGACACCACGCCGGTGGCAGGAGGTGCACGTCGAGTCCCGACTGGTCGGCGCCATCAGCTACGACGAGCGGATGATCGCAGACCCCGAGACCGTGCGCCGGGCAGGTCGTGTGCTCGCCATCGCGCTCGACCGCGAGCGCCTCACCGCCGCGCTCCTCGCGAGCAACGAGGCGCTGCAGCAGTCAAGGCTCCGCATCGTGGAGACCGCCGACCGCGAGCGCAACCGCATCGCCCGCGACCTCCACGACGGCCTGCAGGTGCAGCTCGTGCTGCTGGCGCTCGAGGCCCAGCAGATCGCGAACTCCGGCGACGCGCATCCGTCGACCGTGACAGAGGCGACCGCGCTCAGGCACCGCATCGACACGGCAGCCGCCGACCTCCGCCGCCTCGTGCACGCTGTGCTGCCGTCGGCGCTCGTCGAGCGCGGGCTGACGGCGGCCGCCGAAGACCTCGTCGATCGCCTCGAGATCCCCGCGAGCCTCGTCAGCGACGCCGACGACAGCACCTTGGCTCCCGCGACGTCACAGTCGGCGTATCTCATCATGGCCGAGGCCCTCACGAACGCCGTCAAGCACTCCGACGCACGCACCGTGAACGTGCGCATCACGCAGCAGGGCGCGCTGCTCAGCGTGACGGTGAAAGACGACGGCCGCGGCGGGGCACGGGTCGAGGACGGCACCGGATTGAAGGGGCTCGTCGACCGGATCGACACCCTCGGCGGCTCCTTCGAGCTCGTCTCGCCCCTCGGATCGGGAACGGAAGTACGGGTGGAGCTGCCATGCGGGTCGTGATCGGCGAAGACGAAGCGCTGCTGCGCGAGGGGCTCAGGCATGTCCTCAGCAACGACGGCTTCGAGGTGGTCGCCGCGGTCGGCACCGCCGTCGAGCTCGAGGTCGAGGTCGCGCGGCTCGCGCCCGACCTCGTGATCACCGACATCCGGATGCCCCCGACCTTCACCGACGAAGGTCTCGTCGCGGCCCTCCGCATCCGGCAGGCGCATCCGGATGCCGCCGTGGTCGTGCTGTCGCAGCACGTGCAGCGGCGCTACGCGAGCGAGCTCATCGGGCAACGCGACGGTGGCGTCGGCTACCTGCTCAAGCAGCGCATCGCCGATGTTCGGGCCTTCACCGCCGACCTGCGCCACGTGCAGGCGGGCGGCACCGTGCTCGACCCCGACGTCGTGGCCGTGCTCCTCGCGCGGGCGACGAAAATCAGCGGGCCCGTCGGGGAGCTCACGCCACGGCAGCTCGACGTGCTCGGGCTCATGGCCGAAGGCCGCAGCAACAGCTACATCGCCGCGAGGCTCGGTTCCTCCGAGAAGGCCGTCGTGCACCACACCTCCAACATCTACGACGCCTTCGACCTGCCCGTCGCTGCCGACGACCACCGCCGAGTGCTCGCGGTCGTCCGCTACCTCGCGGCCGCCGGAGACGTGGATGCCGGCGGGCGCTGAGGCTCCCCCGCCCCGGCGTCGGATTCCAGCTCAGCCGCCCAGGTCGGGCCGAACGCTCCAGCCGGGAGCTCTCTGACTCCTCCGACCTCTCTGACTCCTCTGACTCCTCTGACTCCTCTGACTCTCAGCTCGCGACCGGCGAGCTGTAGAGGGTGCCGATGAGCTGCTTCGCGATCTCGGTGGCGGGCCCAGCGCCGTTCGCGGCCGGGGCGAGGTTCGCCCAGACGACGAGCGTCACGTCGGCGACCGGGTCGTAGCCCATGAAGGAGTTGAAGCCCGGGAGCTCGCCCGTGTGGCCGTAGAACTGCCCGAAGTGGGCGATGTTGTAGCCGTACGACGGGTCAGCCGGGTTCTTCGTCGTGGGCTGGAAGCTGTCCATGCGCGCCTGCTGCATGTCTGGTTCCAGGATGTCGCCGCTCTTCCCGCCGAGCGCCTCCACCCAGTCGGCGAGGTCGCCCGCGGTCGAGATGCCGGAGCCAGCCGACCACGCCCACGACGGGTTGTCGAGGGTGCCGTCATTCGGGGTGAACGTGCCCTCCTCGACCTGCTTCATGAGGTCCGGCGGCAGCTTCGACGAGCCGATCGTGTTGACGTTGGTCCACCAGAAGTAGCCGTCGGAGTGCGGCGATGGGATACTGCTGTCCCCGATCTCGGGGAACGACGTCTCGTCGAGGCCGAGCGGCGTGAAGATCCGCTCGTCGTAGATCTCAGCGAGCGGCTTCCCGTCGAGGTCCTCGGCGATGAGCCCGAGGAGGATCGTGTTGGTGTTCGAGTAGTGGTACTCGGTGCCGGGCTCGAAGTCGACCGGCAGAGGAAGCGCCATCTGGATGAGCTCTTCCGGCTCCCACACGCGGTCCGGGTCCTCATCCAGTGCCGTGTTGAGCTCGAGCGTCTCCGTGTAGTTGGCGAGCCCGCTGCGCATGAGCAGCATCTGCTCGATCGTGATGTTGTCGCCGTTCGGCACGTCGGGCCGGTACTTCGACACGGGGTCCGCGAGCGCGATCTTGCCCTCCTGCACGAGCTGCAGGATGACGGTGCCCGTCCACGTCTTCGTGTTGGAGCCGATGCGGATATGGTCGTCGACCGAGACGGGCGTGCTGCCGCCGGGACTCGTCACCCCGTAGGTCGCCGTGAACTCCCCCTCTGGCGTGCGCAACAGCATCACGGCGCCCGGCTGGCCGAGCTCCTCCGCGGTCTCCTCGAAGATCGCGGTCACGGCCGCCTCGTCGAACGGCTTCAGCGTGGATGTCGGTGCCTCGGTCTCCGCGGCCTGCGCCGTGCAGGAGACGAGGGCGAGGGCGGCGACCATGGCGGTCGCCGTGTACGTCGTTCTCTTCGCGATCTTGGACATGTGCTGTCTCCTCCTGGATTGCGTGCGAACTCGGGGATGCTCGGTCAGTACGACTGCTGGATGATCGCCGCGACCTTGCCTACGTCATCGTTCGCTTCGAAGACCCCGGGCATGCCCTCGTAGAAGCCCTGGTTCACGATGATCGTGAACGCCAGGTTGCGGCCGGACTCGGTGACCATGACACCGCCGAGGGTCTTGGTGCCGAGCCGGAGCCTGCCGTTGAACGCGTCGGCGCTCGCGAGCGTTCCCGTCTTGGCGAAGACCTTCCCGGCGGCGGGGCTGTCCTTCTGCACGTCGGCGAGCGACCCGTCGACGCCGAGGATCGGCATCGTGTCGCGCCAGCGCTCGCCGTCGGGACGCTCCGCCATGAGGCTCTGGATCTGCACGGCATTCTTCGGGGTGATGTAGTTGCCTTCGAGCCCGGAGCCGTCGACGAGGGAGGCGCCCGTCGTGTCGAGGCCGGCCTCGGCCCAGATGGCTTGCGCGACCCCCATGCCGTCCTTGTTGCAGTCGGTCTTGCCCGCGTCGACCGCGAGGCGGCAGACGAGAGTCTGTGCGCCGCGGTTGTAGCTGACCTTCATGACGTAGGTGATCTCCTCGGCGAGCGGCAGCGACTCGAGCTCCGCGACCGCGGGGAGCGCCTCGACGGCGTCCCAGTTCGGGAGGGCCGACTTCGGGTTCTCCGCGGAGGGATCGGCGCTGACGGTGACCCCCGCGCGCTCCAGGGCTTCGATGAACGCCGTGCGGGCGAAGGTCGACGGGTCGTCGAACTCGAAGACCCGCAGAACGGGGTCGGCGTCCGCGGCGATCGTGCCGGTCACGATAATCGTGTTCGGATCGCTCGCCGACACCTCCGGCGCCTCGACCTTGTACTCCTCACCAGCTGGGACCGTCTCCACCTGGAGGTCGAGCGCCCACTTTCCGACGGCGGGTGTGAGCGCCGCGGTCGCGGGAGCGCCCGCGTCCCCCGGTGTGACGAGCACGTCGAGGAGGTTCTGGTTGATGACGATGGGGGTGATCGGCTGCTCGGCGAGCGTGCCCTGGAACAGGCGGTCGTCGATGATCACGTCGCCGCTCACCGTCGTGATCCCGGACGCCTTCACCTGCGTGGCCAGCTCGTCGAGGCCCGTCAGGGGATCCTCGGGCGTGAGCGTCGCCCCCGGCAGGGGGTTCGCGTCGTTGTGGTCGAGGTTCGCGAAGCTGACGCTGCCGTCGTCCTTGGTGCGTCCGCCCATCGTCAGGTCGCCCTGCCCGACCAGCACGAGATCACCGTCGAGCGTGCCAGCCGTGACCTCGCCCGACTGCTTCACCGGCGTCACAACCGTGTGGTCAGGACCCCACTTCACCCATGCGGCACCGGCGCTGTACGTCTTCACGAAGGAGCCCGGCTCGGCGAGCTTCTCGCCGTCCAAGTCGACGAGCACCTCACCCGTGTCCAGATCCTCGACCGCGATCGACCAGCGGCCGCTCGCGAACTGCGGCTGATTCATGACCTCGAGTGCCGCATCCGGAAGCCCAGGGACGGACACGAGCGTCGTCCCGTCCCACACCGGGACGTCCGCATCGTTCGCGTCGGCCGCGACGCACCCCGTGAGCAGCAGCATCGCGACGGCCCCCGCCGTCAGGACGCGGGCGCCGCGGCCGAACCCTGCTCCGTGTGCTCGCCCGGCAACACCGTCGGCGATCACGCGCCCGCTCCGTTCGCGAGGACCTCAGCGAGGGCGCGGAAGGCGATATCAGCCGGATGCCCGGCAGGGCTGTCCGACTCGTTCATGTAGACGACGATGCTCGCGCCCGTCGCGGGATCGTGGAAGGTGGCGGCCGTGAAGCCGAGCCCCTCGCCGTTATGGCCGAGCCACCCGTTCGTCTCCCCCATCCCCACCGCATACAGGTCGTAGGGCGGCTTCGGGATCTCGTGGCCCACCTGGCGCAGCTCCTGCGTCTCCGGCTTCAACAGTGATCCCGAACCGAGCGTCTCCGCCCAGGCGCGCCCATCCTCGAGCGTGGAGAAGAGCGAGCCGGCGGCGCCGAGGATCGACGGGTTCTCGCTCTGCGCGACGGGGGTGCCGTCGTCGATGACGTAGCCCGTGGGATGCGGTTGCGCCCAGTCGTCGACGTCGGTCAGGTACGTCGTGCCCGTCTGCCCGAGCGGGGTGAGGATGCGCGCGTCGAGCGCATCCGCGTACGGCTCGCCTGTGACCTTCTCGACGACCGCGCCGAGCAGGTTCGTGTTGGCGTTCGTGTATAGGTACTCGGCACCGGGCTCGAACCGCGCCGGCTGATCGACGACGGGGGCGTTCAGCTCCTCCAGGGTGTAGATCTTCGTCGGGTCGGAGAGGAACTCGTCCTGGAAGGCCTCCGTGACGTAGTCGGCGTTCCCGCTCGACATGTTCGCGAGCTGCAGGAGCGTGATCCTGTCGCCGTTCGTGATGCCCTCGACGTACTGATCGATGGTGTCGTCGAGGCTCAGCTTGCCCTCGTCGGCGAGCTGCAGGATGAGCGTGACCGTGTACGACTTCGTGATGCTGCGGATCGGCCACGACATGTCCGTCGTGACGGGCGTCCTGTCCTCGACGTTCGCGAGTCCCGTGACCGTCGTCCACGAGCCCTGGCCCGGGATCCACACCCCGGCGGCCGCACCTGGCACCTCGAGCTCGGCCATCACCGCGTCGAGCGCAGCCTGCAGCCCGTCCTGGAGTTCCGCGGGCAGTTCGCCGTCCGGCGCGGCGGGGCGCGTGACCTCAGGAGCCGCCGAGTCAGTCGCGCTCCCCGCGCCGTCACCGCCGGCAGACGTGCATCCGCTCGCCAACAGGCCGATGGCAGCGGCCATCGCCGCCATGCCGAGAAGACGAGCAGATCGGGGTGCTCTGGATGCTTGGGATGCTCTGGAGGGGGCTTGGGGGCTGCGCATGATTCCTCATTCGTCGAGGTTCCCTGAGAGACGTCGGGAAGATCACATCTCAGGAATCACACTCGCCGACGCGGGCACTCGCGACAATGGACCTAGGTCCCTGTTGAGGACGCCAGCCGTCACGCGATCCGGCTGCTCTTGCTTCGGGGCTTGCTTCGGCTCCTGCTCCTGCTCCTTCGCCGGGTTCAGTAGCATCGCGCTCATGAGCGAATCGCGCGTGAGGCCACGTCGTATCGAGAAGGAGCTGGGCCTGGCGGCGAAGGGCCGCGGCGGAATCGCCCTCGTGCTCGGCCTCGCGCTCGCCTTCGGAGGCACGCTGACGGCGTGCACACCAGTCACGCCTCCGTCGGAGCCTGGCGAGACGATCTTGCCCGGGCCGGGGCCCGCGAGTACGACAACCACGGACACGACTGTTCTCTATGCCGCCGGCCGCGAGCCGACGGCCATCATGGAGGCGAGAGTCGGGGGCACGCTCGCGCTCAGCGAGGGCGGATGCTGGGTCGTCGAGACGGACGAAGGGCAGACCTTCGTCCAGTTCCCTTTTGGCTCGTCGCTCACGCCCGGCGGGCAGAGCATCGACGTGCCGGGCTTCGCGACCGTGGGTGCCGGGGACAGCATCGACGGGAGCGGCGGGTACGGCAGCGCGCCAGCGGATGCGCCCGAGGTCTGCGGAGCGCCGGGGCAGCCGATGGTGTTCTGGCAGTCGGCCTGATCAGCCCCGGAGGGCAAACACCTGGGCCTCAGCCAGACGGGTTCTCGACCGGGAAGCCCTCGGCGTCCGTGCCAGCTTCGGGGTCGACCTCGCTCGGCGGGGTGGGCGCGCTCTCGTGTCGAGCTGCGTCCGGGTCGCCGCGGTCCTCGCCCACGGCACGGACGCTGCGCAGCGCATCCCGTTCGGCAGCCTCGGCCGCCTGCGCGGCGCTCTGGCCCTCGTCGGGAGTGTTGGCACCTACTGGTTCATGGGTCATGGACCGGACGCTACGCGACGAAGATCCACCGGCCCCAGGGGTTGCGCCCAGGCGCTTCCGGTGCTGCGTGCGCCGGTCAGCGGCGGCCGGCGCCCTGGCTGTCGCCCTCGGATGCCAAGACCTGCGCGTCTCGTCGGCGTCGCTCAGCCTCACGGTAGACGACCCACAGGAGCGCGGTCGGCAGGATGAGCAGGATGCGCAGAAGCACATCCCCGGTCTGGAAGGACGCGCCGACGACAAGCACCGACAGCAGCACGAGCCCCGCGAGGATCCAGCGGCGAGTGGTGGCGTCTTCCATGTTGGCCTCCGGTCCTTGATGTCGTGGCTCGCGCTCCGGTCGCGCTCCCCCTGGAATCGCGTTCGCGGCAGTCAACCAGGCGTAGCTCCGAGTTGGCTCCGCTGGCGCCGTCGCACCTGGGCAGGCCCAGGTCTGGCCGCACTCAGGCCGTCTCGGTCCGCACGGCCTCGACGTGCATCGCCGTCTGCTGGAGCGCCGAACGCAGCGTGAAACCGTCGAGATTCGCCCAGCCGGCCGACCATGTGAGGCGAGAGGCGATCTCGAAGATCGAGGCGTCGGGCGATGCCTCGAGGGCGCTGGCGACCTCATCGGTGCGGCGCTGGTGGTGGCGCGCATGCTCACCGCAGCGTTCGGCAAGCCCCACGAACCGGTAGCCGTGCCCCGGCACGGCCTCGTCGACGCCGAGCTCGACGATGCGCCGAAGCGAGCGCTGGTACTGGAGCACCGGGTTGTTGCCATCGTCGCCGCCAAGGCCGAGCCCCGGGTGCAGCACGGGCGAGACGTGGTCGCCGGTGAACACCAGCCGGGTCTCCTCGTCGACGATCGACAGGTGCCCGGGTGTGTGGCCCGGGGTGTGGACGGCACGCAGCCGCCTGCCGGGCACGTCGAGCAGCTGCGCGTCATCGACAAGCACGTCGGCGCGCAGCGAGACCGGCGTCGCCGACCGCCCGACGAGCCGAAGGATCTCCGGGCGGCGATCGACCGGCACACCCCAGTCGACGAGCCTGGCCGTCTCGACCTCGATGCTCGGCACGTCCGCAGCCAGCGCATCGAGCGCCGCCTGCTCGGCACGGTGCAGCACGATCGGCGCACCCGTCGCGTCCCGGAGCCGCTCGGCCAGACCGAGGTGATCGTGATGCAGGTGCGTCGCGATGATCGACCGCACCTGGTCGAGCCGGTGGCCGGTCGCCGTGATGGCGTCGGAGAGCACGGCGAGGTTCGCTTCGGAGTCTGAGCCGGGGTCGATGACGTGCACGCCACCCGCCTCGTCGGCGATCACCGACGCGAGCGTGCACGGGATGCGGCCGCCTGGCGTCGGCCCCGCGGGCATCGGGCTGCCCACCGTCCAGATCCCGTCTCGGACCGCCTCGAGGGGCGCCACGGCCCCGTCGTGCCAGGCCGCCTCCTGCGCGGCGCTGCTCGCCGCGACGCCTGAGCCGCTCATGCCGCAGTCACCTGTTCTGGCGGAGCTCCGAGCCAAGTGCATCCCATGCCAGAAGCCTAGGACGCGGACGCGCGCGTAGACACCGGCAGTAACTCCGACACCGACAGCGGCCCTGACTCCGACGGCGACGGGGACGGGGACGGGGCGCGTGTGCGGGCGCCGCCCGAAGCTCCAGGCCGTCGACCATCGTGACCAACTTCAGTGCCAGAACCGCCCAAACCGCCCTTGGAACAGTGAGGAAGCGCGATTCTGCACGGAAGTTGGTCAGCATCCGGCGAGAGCGAACCAGCAGACGCGGACGCAGTCCAGCTAGCGGCGCACCGCGAACATCGAGACGAGCTCGTAGACGACGTGCGCCGCGGCGACGCCCGTGAGCTCGGCATGGTCGTAGGCCGGCGACACCTCGACGACATCTGCGCCGACGACGTTGAGGTCCGCGAGACCACGCAGGATCTCGAGCAGCTCGCGGCTCGTCATCCCGCCAGCCTCTGGCGTCCCCGTGCCGGGCGCGTGCGCGGGGTCGAGCACATCGATGTCGATGGAGATGTACAGCGGGCGATCCCCGATGCGCTGCCGAAGCTGCTGCACGACCGCATCCGCTCCGCGCCGGTAGATGTCGGCCGAGCTGACGATGCCGAACCCGAAGCGCTCGTCGTCCTCGAGGTCCTGCTTGCCGTACAGCGGGCCGCGCGTGCCGACGTGGCTGAGCGCGTCCGTATCGAGGAGCCCCTCCTCGAAGGCCCGGCGGAACGGGGTGCCGTGTGTGTACGCCGCACCGAAGTAGGTGTCCCACGTATCGAGGTGCGCGTCGAAGTGCAGCATCGCGACGGGGCCGTGGATGCGCGCCATGTTGCGCAGGAGCGGCAGCGCGATCGTGTGGTCGCCGCCGATCGTGACGATCTTCGCGCCCGTGTCGCTGAGGGCCTTCGCGGCCTGCTCCACGGTCCCGAGCGCCTCCTCGATGTCGAACGGGTTGACGGCGACGTCGCCGGCGTCGGCGACCTGCTGCGCTGCGAACGGCGACACGTCGAGCGTCGGGTGGTAGGGGCGCAGGAGGCGGCTCGACTGGCGCACGTGCGCCGGACCGAAGCGAGCACCGGGGCGGTACGAGACGCCGCTGTCGAACGGGACCCCGAGGATCGCCACGTCGAGCTTCTCGACCTCATCGACCCTCGGCAGCAGCGCGAAGGTCGCGGGCCCTGCGAAGCGAGGAACCTGCGCCGAATCGGTCGGTCCGACGTTGCCGTCCTGCGTCACCCGAGCGGGGTTCATCCAGAAGAAATCGTTGCTCACTGTGGGGCCTCCTTGCCGCGTGCTTCTCCCCAGAAGCTAGCGAAAAAGACCTCAGGCGACGCGCACACTTTGCACCCGGAGGTCCAAGCATCGGTGCAAATCGCACGCACCCCTCGCCCGCAGGATTCCCCACTCCACCCCTTCCATCGTCCCCTATCCACCCGCGCCACCCCACTCCGCGCTACCTCGCCCCACCCCACGGCACCCACACCGGAGCGATCGCGGCCCGGCGAGTCGCCCTCTGGCGCCAACGCTTGAGGGCGACTCGCCGGGCAGCGATCGCTCCGGTGTGGGTGCCGTGGGGTGGGGCGAGGTAGCGCGGAG